>JBFIJP010000190.1:0-7748 GCA_041600695.1 Thermoplasmatota archaeon
CACTGCCGGAGCCGTGCGTCCCACCCCCGCCCCGCTCCTGCCTGGCCAAGAGTCCGTCTGGGACTACCCCCGTCCCCCCAGCGCCGTCCAGGTCAAGGACCGCATCGTCGTCGAACATGCCGGCGTGCGGGTGGCGGACACGACGCGGGGGTGGAAGGTGATGGAGACGGCGAGTCCTCCGACGTACTACATCCCGCCCGGCGACGTTGTCGAGGGCCTGCTGAAGCGGGGGCAGGGCCGTTCCTGGTGCGAGTGGAAGGGCCGAGCGACGTACTGGGACCTGCATGTACCGGGCGCGCCGGTCGTCGAGGCGGCGGCCTGGAGCTATGAGACGCCGAGCCCCGACTACCCCATGCTGGAGAGCCATCTGGCGTTCTACCCGGGTCGGGTGGACCGTTGCGTGCTGGCCGGCGAGGTGGTACGTCCACAGCCGGGGCGGTTCTACGGCGGCTGGATTACCGACGCCATCGCGGGGCCATGGAAGGGGGAGCCGGGCAGCGAATTGTGGTAGGGCAGGCTTCATCTGTGGCGGCCCATACCGTGGTGCTGGTGCGGATGCTGAAGTCCCTGTTTGTGCTCATGATGCTCGTTTTCGTACCAGGCGTGTCGCTGGGCGACGGCCCCGGCGCTACGCTTGATTGGCTGGCGGACCTTGGCCTGGAAGGCTGTGCAGTCCAAGTGGCGCCCGTTCCCCTGCCGCCAGACAGCCCCCTGGAAGCCCTACCCGAGCCAGCCCGCGAATCCTGCTCCGGCATCCGGCCCGGCGCGCGACTGAGCAACGGCTGCACCATGAATTTCGTCTTCACCGACGGCACCGACCTCTACGTGGGAACCGCCGGCCATTGCACGAATGAAGGCCGCCGACTGGGGGCCAGTGGCGTCGGGGCTTTCGGAACGACGGTTTACGACGCCGGGCAGGCGCTCAACCTGGACTTTGCCTTGATCAAGGTTGACGCGGACAAGCGGGATCTGGTCAACCCGACCATGTGCCGCTTCGGCGGCCCGACGGCGGTGCCGCCGAGCCCGGCGCCTGGCGGCGTCTACCATATCTACGGCTGGGGCGGGGAAACTCGGGGCAGTGACGATACCCGTGCCCGCAGTGGCGTCGAACTGGCGCCCCCGGCGGCCGTTCTGGTGTGGGAGGGCCGCGTCAGCGGCGGCGACTCGGGCAGCCCCGTCATCAGTGCCGACGGCCGCGCCATGGGCATTGCCACGAACATGTTCCGGGCGGGCGGCTACCAGGTGGCGGGAGAATCCGGTCAGGTGGGTGCCGCGCTGGGCACAACGTTGTGGTTTGCCATGCAGGCCGCCCGATCGGCGGGCTTCGACATTGAACTGGTTCCGGGCGAACTGCCCCGCCTGCCGCAAATGGACCAACCGGACCAACCGGACCAACCGGACCAGCCGGACGTTCCCAGCCTTCCGGCTTAGGGCGTGACCAGCGCGGCGTGACCCGAGTGGTCGTAGCGGTTGGACAGTCCCAGCCCGTCTTTGAAGACGGAACCCAGCAGCGTCTGCATGGGAGAGTCTGCTTCGGCGATCATTTCGCTTTCGCCGGCGGCGTAGTGGCTGTACGTGAAGGTTTTCTCAATCTTGAAGAGCCCCGCGGACCCCCAGTGCCAACCGATGAATTCGGAGGGCGGCCCCTCGGGGACCCCCACCGTGGTGCCGTCGGCCCGGTAGGTGCCTTCCTCCCAGGGGATTTGCACGTCCGCCTCCACGATCCCAGGGGCCAGCTCCGCTTCCGTGTAATTGGTGGCCACCAGGGAACTCCACACACCTAGCGCCTCGTGGACGCGCACGAAATCCTGGTGATCACTCAGCATCCAGATCTGGTAGTAGTGGACGCCGTCGCTGCCGTCGGGCGCCTCAATGATGACACCGACATCGCTGACCATGCCGGGTTGGGCCGCGCCGCCGTTGACAGACATCTCGTCGCAGGACTTGAGCCCGGCGAAGAACATGGTTTCCCCCGTGGCTTCGCCCACGAGCGTCATGTTGTCGGGGATGAAGTGGCGAACGTTGGCGACGGGAACGTGAATCAGGGCCAGGAATTCACTACAGCCGTTTCCGACGTATTCGAAGGGCAGCGGGGGCGCCGTTGCGTTGATGATTTCCGGAGGCTGCGTTTCATTGGCTTGCGTCGCTGGCGGTGGCCTGGCCTGCTCGAGAGGACTTGATTCCTCATCGACCGAATCACTGCATCCTGAAAGGAGTACAGCGGAGACCATCAGCAGGCAGCACGTTCGCAGCATGCGGACGGGCAGGCCGATGGCCGGCTTGGATGTTTCGCCGCCAGCCTGGTGTCGGGGGGGTTACAGGTGGCGCAGTTACAGGTACGCTTGCTGGACCTGTTGCAGCGTCAGCTGTTCGTCGACATCCGTGTTTGAACTTGCGTCGGACATGGGCGAACAGCAGATCGTGATCCGGGGTATATGGGCGTGTCCAGTTGGCTTCTGAACATGCCTCCCTTTTGCGAACCTGTTCACACCCGCTCGGTAACGGAGTGGACCGCAGGGTCGTAGGGCATACCCAGCCCATGGTCCAAGAGTCCCACCAGGCTTTCTCCAACATAGAATGCCCAGCCGTCTTCGCACACGCGGAAGCAACGGGATTCGGACCTGAAGCCTTCGTGGAGTAGTGTCAGCCGGGTGCCAGCGCCCCAAGCCTCGATGATCCAGGTGATCGTGGTGGCATTCCAGTCGCGTGAGTCCACCATCCAACTGTCCGTGCAGCGCCACAGCACCCGCCGCTCCGTAATGTCATCGATGGTGAACCGGGCAAACGAATCGTCGCCGCGGAAATCCACCTTGACCTGGCCGCCCACGTACGGATCCACTTCGGCTTCCCGGGTCCACCAGAGTTGCACCTCTTCCTGGCGGGTCAGGGCAGCATGGACGGCCTCGGGGGCAGCCTTGAGCTTGATCACGTGCCGGATTGCGGCCATGCGGGAGCCAACGTGTTGGGGGGCTTAGCCGTTCTCGTTATGGCGACGAAGGGCTGCATGGCTAATCAGGCGGTCGGCCAGGACCGGGCCTCAATGGCGAGGCCGCCGCCGGGCAGCCGTTCCAGGGCGGGTGCATACTGATCCAGCGGTCTTGGGGCCGGGCCATTCAGGACAGCGGCACCGGCGTAGGGGTCCCACATACCGTGGTGACAGATGTCGCGCAGGACGACGGCCCGGGGCGGTTCGCTGATGGCCTCAACGAGGCAGCCGAGGTGAGTGGATTTGGCACCGAAGACCACGATTGCCTGGGACGGCGCGCCAGGGACTTCCAGGGTCGGCCCCTGCACGGGCCCATCCAGCTTCAGCACGATGACCGGGCGCCCACTCCAGGTCCCCATCGCGCTCTGCGGTGTCGGGCCTTCCAGGTCTGCCAGGGTAAGGGGCTCCCCATCGCTGGCCAGGATGGGTGTCGATGCGGGGCCGGGGGGCGGGACACCGACTGCGGCGATGAACACGGCGACGGCAGCCAATGCCATGGCGGCGGCGAGGGCCGTGACGGCGCGTGCTGGCAGAACCATGTCCGGGTATCGGCGACGGGGCATATAGGAGAACGGGCACCGGCAGGCGCCGGACGCACGGGTTATGCCATCGGCCGCCGCTGGGGTCCTGTGGACACCGAACTGGGCGCGCTGCGGCAGGCAGGCCTGACGGAATACCAGGCGCGGGCGTACGAGGTCCTGCTGTCGCTGGGCGGCGGTCTGGCGGCCCAGGTGGCGGAAGCCGCCCGCATCCCCCGGACGCGCGTGTATGGGGTGCTGGCGGAGCTGGAGGACCAGGGGTGGGTGACATCCGAGGAGGGGCGACCAAGGGTGTACCATGCGCGGGAGCCCCACACGTGCCTGGAGGGAGCACGGCAGCGGTTCGAGACAGCGCTCCGTGATGCGTTGCCATCCCTGCAGGCGCGGTTTGCCGAGCGGGAGCAGCGCTTTGCGGGTTCGGTGTGGATCCTGGACGGCATGGACGCCGTGCTGCGCCGGGCGCGCATCATGATCGCGGAGGCCCGGGAACTGGTGGTGCTGGGGGCGCCCAGTCGCGGCGGGGTGGCAGAAGCTCTGGTGCCAGACCTGGTGCGGGCTGCCCGGCGAGGGGTGGTTGTGTGGTCGGCGGCGGAAGCAGGTTCCTCGGCGGCGGGGGCGCTGGCGGGGGCTGGCCTCGCCATGGACGAAGCGCGGTTGCCGATCGGGGTCCTTTTGGCTGACGGCAAGCAGGCGCTCGTGTTGTTTCCGGTCCGGCGGGGCGGCGGGATTGATGTACGTGCCGTGTGGAACCCGAACCCGGCCATCGCCGCGATGATGGCTGAATCGATCCGGTTCAGCGTGGAGCAGGATTCGTCGTCTGGGGCGTTGTCCAACCGTTGACGGGGTTGGATGCCTGGAGGTGTGCGGTCCCGCTTCGAGATACGGAGGCCCCGGATCGTCGTCATCGGCGCGGCGCCTGCACCGTGCTGCCGCGGACGAAGGTCACGAATTCACCTTTCTAAGTGACAACACCCCTATGTCGCCGCGCGACTGCACGACCTCATGAACAATCTGACCGCCGAGCGAATCCACGCCCTGCGCTGGCCCATCCTGGGCGCCATGTGCGTCAGCCTGGTCCTTGTCGTCATGAGTGTGAGCGCCCTCAACGTCAGCCTCCCCACGCTGTCGCAGGAACTGGGCGCCACCGGCAGCCAACTGCAATGGATCGTGGACGCTTACGCGCTGGTCTTCGGCGGGCTGCTGCTGGCCATGGGCGGCCTCGGCGACCGCTACGGCCGACGCGGCGCCCTCCAGGCTGGCATGGTCGTCTTCGCCATCGGCAGCCTGGCGGCTTCCTTCGCCCAAGCGCCGGCCCCCCTGATTGCCGCCCGGGCCGTGATGGGCATCGGTGCGGCACTCATCATGCCCGCCACGCTCAGCATCATCACCCACGTTTTCCCCGGCAGGGAGCGCGCCAAGGCCATCAGCATCTGGGCCGCCTTCGCGGGCCTGGGAGGCGCCATCGGCCCGGTGGTCGGCGGCTACCTGATCGTCAACCACTCCTGGCAAGCCATCTTCTACCTCAACCTGCCCGTCATCGCCCTGGCCCTCGCCGCCAGCGTCCTGATCGTTCCCACCAGCCGCGACCCCAGCCATGCACGCCTGGACGTTCCGGGCGCCGTCCTGTCCATCGTGGCCCTCGCCGCCCTGCTGTTTGGCATCATCGAAGGCCCCAGCCGCGGCTGGTTCAGCGCCGAGGTCTGGGCGGGCTTCCTCGTCGGCGCCGGCGCTGCGGCAGCCTTCATCTGGTGGGAGAAGCGCACGCCCGAACCACTCCTTCCCCTGGAGTTTTTCCGCGACCGGGGCTTCTCGGCCGGCAACCTCGCCATCGCGCTGGCCTTCTTCGTGATGTTCGCCTTCTTCTTCGTGGTCACCCAGTACATGCAACTGGTACGGGGCTACGACGCATTCAACAGCGCCCTGCGGGTCCTGCCGCTGGCCGGCGGCCTCATCATCGCGGCCCCCTCCAGTGACAAGCTGGCCGCGCGCTTCGGCGCCCCCAGCGTGGTCGCAGGAGGCCTTCTTATCGTGGCCCTTGCCTTGTTTGGCATCTCCTTCGTTGACGCCGCAACGCCCTACGGGCTGCTGGTGCCAGTGTTTGTCGCCCTGGGACTGGGCATGGGTGTTGCCATGGCCCCCGCGACCACCATCATCATGGACACGCCACCCCCAGCCAAGGCGGGTGTCGGCAGCGCCATGAATGACACCAGCCGCGAGGTGGGCGGCGCCGTCGGCATCGCGGTGCTGGGCAGCATCGTCAACAGCGTCTTCGGGTCCTCCATGTCCGACCGACTGCCCGCAGCCGTCACAGGCCAGGCCCGCGCAGGCCTCACCGACTCCATCGGAACCGCATTCCAATCCGCCCTGGCCATGGGCCCCGACGGCATCGCGTTCATCGCCATGGCAAAGGACGCATACGTGGAGGCCATGTCCGCAGCCTTCCTCTTCGCGGCAGTTTCGGCGCTGCTGGCGGCCATCGCGGTCCGCATCCTGCTCCCCCACCGGGCCGGCGAAGGCTTGCCCACCCCGAAGCGTGCGCCAGCCCCGGCCGGCGGCCTACCGGCGCGCCCTCTGGCAGCCTCGACCGTCGCCGCCGCCACACCCGCCCCCGGCCCAGTGGTCTGGCGGGGCGGCGTGGTCGACCAGCAACTCATCGACCTGAACGCCCGCATTGACCGCCTTCGTGACGAAATGACGCGCCCAGGCACGGGATAGGGCGCCGACCCCAAACCAAGACCGGCCGCGCCCTGTCTGGCAGCGCGTCGCCGAAAGGCCGGGACCGTCCAGCGCTGCTACGGCTTGGACGCCTGGTGCGCGAAGGAACCGTGCCCGGCTGCCAAAGCCCACGATGAAGTTCCGACCCGCCCATGCCTACCGGGTGTTCAGGGAAGACCAGTGGTTTGCCCGCAACCCAATCCACCTGATCATCACGAGCCTTGCCACCATCGCAACGGGCATCGTCGGCGCCACCGCGTGGGGTTTTGGCAACCCATCCGAAGCGCTCCCCTTCGCCATCGCCGGCACCTTCCTGCTCCTGCTGCTCTTCGGCAAGCTCGCCACCCGGGTCGACGGGCGCCGCCTGCTTCTTGTCTACTGGCCCATCTGGCGGCGAAGCGTACCCCTGGCCAAGGTACGGCGCGCCACGCGTATCCCTACCGGTGGTGGCGCTTCGCTGGCTGGGGAATCGGCCTCGGCCGCGGCGCGGTCGCCTTCCATGTCTGGGGCCGCCACGCCGTTCGTCTGGATCTCGACGGCCGCGACCTGCTCGTCGGAACCCGAGATCCCGACGGCCTCCTGCTTTCCCTGGAAGCGGACGGAGTACGGGTCGAGCGCGGTGAGCCGCCGGGCACCGGCTAGTCGTGAATTGGCCCCCGCTGCCCTGGGTATCCGGCCATCCGCCGCCATCTCCGCACGGAGCCCCTGCTTCACCAACCCAACCGGCGAAGGGCACCGGACGGGCCCGTGCCTCCAACACGACTATACCCGGCACCAACGCTTGTCGGACCATGTTGGGGAAGCTGCATCTGATTGGCTCGATCGCGCTCGTCATCGCGACCGGACTCGGCGGCTGCCTCGGCTCGCAGGAGGCAGTCGACCCGGCCGGCCTGCGCGCGGAGCCAGATTGCCATTCCTGGACGGCAAGGACAAACCTGCCAGGCGCCTGGGAGGCAGCCGCCAACAACCCCCAGTTTAGCTTGGCACCTCCCCCCGCGGGCTTGCCGCTGCTCGAAAAGACCGGGTCGAACTTCGGCATGGCCAATCTCACGTCGATTCAGTGGTACCCCGAGGGAGGCGCCGACGAACGCATCCACCAGAGTTGGAACCCCGACGACGGCGCCACCGTCTCGCCGGTGGTTTTCACCGTCCGGCAAATGAACGGCGCATGGGCCGCCGCAACCCTGGTCGGCTCGGCGGTGGAAGAATCCACCGTGCACGAATGGGCAGCCGGTTTCCTCAGCCACATCATGCACGACGGTCAGGTCGTTCAAGCAACCCTGGAGCGCTTCATGGCATCCCGCGACGACACCGGCGAGCGCACAAGCCAGCCCCGAGTCACGCCCGAGCCGGAGGGCGTCATG
This sequence comes from Thermoplasmatota archaeon, assembly GCA_041600695.1. Lineage (GTDB taxonomy): Archaea > Thermoplasmatota > E2 > JACPAO01 > JAHFTW01 > JBFJVP01. The sequence goes on from JBFIJP010000190.1 coordinate 7,605, forward strand.
GCGGGCCGCCTCGCCCAGTCGTACGAGACACCCGTCAATCTGAGAGACCTGCGCCTTCCCCCCGCCCTCCTGCAAACCGATCCGGTGGCCGACGGGATGGGTGCATTGACCGTCAGACTGCGCCAGGACAACTGGACCGCCACC
>JBFIJP010000191.1:0-7730 GCA_041600695.1 Thermoplasmatota archaeon
CCCAGGCGTGGACATGGATGGCCTGCTTGAGCCGGAGGTGGCCGCCCGTCTGGCCAATGCCCGCGCGGGGGGCATCGAGGCGCGCGATCTTCGCGTTGCGGACCTGCGTCCCGGCGATTGCGGCGTCCTGCACGTCACGGTTGTCCATGTCGAGGCTCCGCGGACCTTCCATCGCCGCGGTGGTGGCTCGGGAACCCTGTGCCGCGTGGCCCTGGCCGACGCCAGCGGAGAAGTGGACTTGGTCCTCTGGGGGGAGGAGGTGGCGAAGGTTCGTGATGGTACCCTGTGTCCCGGCGCCGCCGTCGTCCTGCGCGGGGCCGCCGTGAAAGATGGCTGGAAGGGTGGCGTCGAACTCGGTCTGGGCAGTGCCATCCTTGAGCCGGGGCTCGTGGGGCAGCCGGACGGGTCCCTGGTCCAGGGCCTGGTTGTTAGCGTCGGGCGCACCAACATCGTCGGTGAACCGCCCGCCGAACGGTTCAACGCCGACCTGCACCTGGAGACCGGAGCGGGTCCGGCAACCGTGGTCGTGTGGGATGCGCTGGTGCCACAAGCCAAGCAGTTGCAACCTGGCGACCATGTGGCGGTGGCAGGCGTCAGCGCGCACCCCGCCCTGGATGGCTGGTGGGTCGCCGACGGGGGAGCGTCCCTGACGCCATCGCCCAGCGTCGACGTTTGATGGTGCCCCGTACCCGGCCTGGCGCAGGTGCGTCCCCCGCCGTGCGTTCGGCACGGCCTCGCCGGCCGTGCCCCGTGTCCTCCGACTGAAAAGACAACCACAGACCCGACCCTTTAGCGCCCCAAACAGCTTGGCTCCGGCATGGTCCTCAGCCTGGCGGAGGCGATCGGGCTCGGCTGGCTCCCGTCGCCAAATCGCGACTTCGAACGCCAACACCTCGGGGGCCACTCCATGCGGCGCACCGCGCGCAGGCTACGCAAGCATCTCACCCAAGAAATGCGCCCGGCGCCCGGTGCACCGACCCCGCCACCGGGGCAATTGGCCCACGATACGCTGGTCCTTGGTCTGCTGAGCCAACGGCGCCCCCGCGCCGGGCTGGAAGCAGCCATCGGCCACCACGACTCCCTAGAACTCCTGGCCCAAGTCCAGAGCCCCCCGCACGGAGCCCCGCAGTGGGCTGCTTTCGTGCGCGACTTCGAGCAAGCCAACGCGCGCCTGGTGGCGCAGGCCCGGCGCTTAACCGACCAGGAGCCCTAACGGAGTGCAGCCAAGGCAACCGTCAAGAGGGGCACCCCCGTCGCGCCGCCCATGGGAGAGAAAGAAGGCGGCCTGCCGCTCGTGCGTATGGAGACCAACCGCGGAACCTTGGAGCTTGAGCTTTTCAAGAACGACGCCCCCGGAACCGTCGAGAACTTCCTCAAACTCGTCAACAAGGGCTTCTACAACGGCCTGCACTTTCACCGCGTGCTGCCCGACTTCGTCGTCCAGGGCGGCTGCCCCAACTCCAAGAAGAAGGGCGACCGCCGTGCGGGCACGGGTGGCCCCGGCTGGCAGATTCCCTGCGAGACCAAGGGCAACCCCCGCAAGCACGAGAAGGGCGCCCTGAGCATGGCCCACGCAGGCAAGGACACCGGCGGCAGCCAGTTCTTCATCGTTCTGAGCAAGGAGAACACCCGCCACCTGAACGGCGTGCACACCGTCTTCGGCCATGTCGTCGATGGCCTTGAGGTCGTCGACCAGATCAAGCCCTGGGACGAAATGAAGAAGGTCTCGGTCATTAGCGAGTAAGCCGCCAGCGAGTCGGCGCCGCCATGTACGAGCCGCCGTGCCGGATGTGGCGTCTACACGCCACCTGTGCTGCGGGCCGTGGGCCGGGACCGTCGGTCAACGACCGTCGGGGCGCTACTCTGGCGGTTGGGGCGGGCCGGGTCGTCTTGGGGGCAGCAGGAGGTACGACGGTTGGGCCGCATGGCAACCTCACCCCGCGACGACCGAACCGTGCATGCCCACGAAGACGTGCGGAGCGCACTGGTAAAGCAGCAGCCCCGCAGACTCGAAAGTGTGTTCGAACGTACAGGCCGTCGGTCGACCGTGGTCGTCGTGGCAGTCGCCCCAACCGCCTAGGGGCGCGTCGAAAGAGTCACTGGTCGTCCCGGCGGTGGAAGTGACCGTGTGGAACATCCGTCCCTCGTTGCGCCATTGCACCGTCATGCCCGGGGTCACCTGAACCATCGCTGGTTCGAACCGGTAGACCGGCGCCGAGGCGGCGAACGACTCGGTGATCGTGACGATGACGTCTGGCTGGTAGCTGGCCGTGCTGGTAGCAAGATTCGTGCCGACGGTCAGGAAGGGCAGAACCATGAGTGTCAGGCCAAGCGTTGTGATTTTCATGGTTGCACCTTCGATGACGCCATGTCGGGGTGGGCGCGCCGCCAGGCAGCCGCCCCGTAGGCGAGGGAGAGCGCCAGGCTGGCGGCGCCCGCCGTAGCCAGCAGTCCGGGGCCGGGCTGGGGCTCGGCGCTGGCCTGGAAGCTGGCTGCCAGGCGGACATCCACGCTGTACGGGACTGGCCCGCCTTCGGTGGGTGCTACCAGCAGCGTCATTGGCCCCGGCTGGAGCTGCGCTGCTAACGGGGCGTGGCTGTGCGCGCCCGGGTGGACCACGCGATCCAGCACGGGTGCGTGGGCGCTGAGCACCTGCACGTGCAGGCGCGCCTCCGCGTGGACGGCTAGAACGAGGCTGGTTCGTCCCGTTTCGAAACGCAGGGCGTCGCCGACGTTGGCCGGCAGATCGAAGCGCATCTCGTGGCGTGACGGGTCCCCCGGCTCCGCGTTGCCCTCAAAGCTCGCCTCGCTGACCCAAGAGCCGGAGAGGGGCGCCGGAGGAGGAGCGAGGGCCCACGCCAGCAGGATCGCCCCGACGGCCCCCAGCGCGACGGCGTTCAGGTGGGCGTTCACTCGGTCACCTGGAGCCACGGAATGCTGCCCATGTAGGCATTTGGCACGATGTGGTCGTGGCCGAGCCAGAAGCCGACCCCCCGGGCCTCAAGCGTTGTCTCGTACGACTCGCCGGGTCCCACCAGCAGCGTGTCGGTGCGGTACCAGGTCTTCTTCTGCGGGTCGAACTTCTCCAGGACATCGAAGTTGTGGGCATGGACGTGCCAGGAACGCAACTCGTGGCCAATGTTGGCAACGACCAACCGCATCGGCGTACCCTCCCTGACGGGACCGATGTAGTACGGGTCGTTCCAGGTGTGCATGTTGGCCACGAACACCTTGCCCGTGCCCCCGGTGGTGGGGATGGCGGCCTTGGCCAGGAGGCCCGTGGGATCCAGTTCGCTGAGCATCACCACATCCTCGAACCACCGCTTGCCGTTTGCATCGGTGACCCAGGCGTCCGTATTGCCAAAGTCGGGGTCGCGTGGCAACTCCTCCCAACTCCAGCCCCGCGGGTAGACGATGATGAGGCCGTACATGCCTCGCTCGATGTGCTCGACCGCGCTGAAAACGTGGCAGTGGTACAGGAACGTGCCAACCTCGTTCGCCTTGAAGTGGTAGGTGTAGCTCTGGCCCGGCGCCGCAATGTCGGAGTCGTCCCGCGGGAGGTAGGGCCCGATGGGGTTCATGCCGATGGTCGGGTGATCCTCCAGGTTGCAGGTGGCGCCAACGAGGCAGACCGGGTCGTCCCGCTGGTGGGGCGTGATGGCTAGGGGCGCCGTGTGACTGGTTCCGTCGGAACCGATGTCGTAGTGCTGGATGTGTGTGTGGATGGAGTGGGCTTCCGTGTGGCCGTTGCGCAGGCGAATGGTCAGTTCCGTGCCGGCTTGAATGCGAATGATCGGTGCCGGAATGGTGCCGTCGAACGTCCAGGCCTGGTAGGGGGTTCCGAGGATCTCGAAGGTCTTTTCGTACACGTCCAGGACGATCTCCACCTGTGGCGCAGCGGCATCGCCGGCCCCCTGGACGCCGCCGCCGAGGGACACGACCAGTGGCAGCGTCGCGAGCAGCGTCAGGGTGCGGTGGGCCAGGCTCATGCGTTCGCCTCCGGGAGGATGCGGATCGCGCCCCGCATCTGGGTCACGAACGTGCGGGGGGCGCCGTGGATGCCGCAGTGGATGGGGACCACGAAGACGCCCTCCTGCTCGATGTGCGTATCGGGCGGGCAGGCTGCAAACGGTTGCGCGCCCAGCGCGTCGCCGTGGTCCGTGCCGCTCCACCAGCCGTGACTCTTCTCGACGTGGTCGAGTCCCGGGCCAGCGACTCGGAACGTGACGGGGTAGGTGTCGCCGTTGTCCTTCTGGAACTGGCCGGTGTCGCGGTACACGTCGAAGCAGGTGCCCAGGGTCGTGGGAATGCACGACTGCGCATCAGCCACCGGGTCGGCGTCGCCATCGGCGCAGGGGCCGCTGCTGCGGGGGTCGTGCTGCTGGTTGCTGTGGATGTCCGCGTGGACGAAGACCACCGTACCGCCGGGCCGGATTGTGACCACCTCGGGGTGGAATCGGAAGTCCTTGACGAGAACGAAGGCGGTCGAGCCGTCGGAGGCGTCGTTGAGGCCCTTCACGTGGTCTTCCAGGGTCTCGTTGAGTTGGCACTTGTCAACGACAAGGATGTTCCCCTCGATGCCGTCGCAGTGACCGGCAACGTAGGGGGACCCCACCGTGACTAACAGCAGCACCGTGGGGATGAGCAAAACTGGCGTGCGATGAACCAACCTGACCAACCTCGGGCCACTTAAGCCGCGCCATGGAACTTGACCGCTCTGCCGGACCCAGCCTAGTTTATAAATCGCCAACGGAGGATTTGGGGCCACCGCCACGCGGGGTCGGAGCCGGAGGGCTCCCCGTCGGGTCCGGTTTGATCACGCTCCCCGCCCAGCCAACCGGGGCGCCCCAGGGATAACGCCCTCCCCGAGTGGTGCCGGGGCGAGCCACGTCGGAAATGCGAAGCCCGGGTGCGTCCTCGTCACAAGCGTGACCAGCGTTTTGGGCCAAGCCGGCCCCATCCCCATTTTGGCCGTCACCGACTTCGACCGCGCCGGCTCGTTCTATTCGTCCATTGGGTGCCGCCTCAAGGCCGACATGGGCATGGTGCAGATGTGGACCGATGGCGCCGGCGATTTCCTGCTCAGCAAGGCCGATGCGCCGTCGGCCGCCCTACACACCGTCATGGGTTGGTTCGTCCCCGACATTGACGCCGCCGTCGCCGCCCTGCGCGCCGTCGGCGTTGCGTTTGACACCTACGGCTTCCCCGCCGAGGGCGACATCGTGAGCCTTGGCCCCGCGCGGCTGGCCTGGTTCAGCGATCCGGACGGGAACATCCTGTCCTTGACGCAGGCCTGACCCTCCCCGCGCCCGGCCCTGGCCCCGCCGAAGCCGTCAAATCCCATGGCGCCTCGCCGGAGGCCATGTCTACCTGGCGCGTCACGGTCAAGGGCGAAGCTGAGGCTGTTGAGGCCTTCAAGAACGAGAAGGACAACTACAAGGCCAAGATCGGCGAGGGCGCCGGCGCGGCGACGTTTGAGTTCCCGGAGAGCCTGGAGGAGGCGGCGGACGCGATGATCGCGCGCGCCAAGGAAGCCGGCCTTGAGGCGTCGAAGGAGTCGTACACCGACCCCCTTGACGCCGCCGGGGACGTTGCCTTCGAGTGGTAGGCCCGCCGGCCTGTCCGGCCGCGTTGCCTTTTTCCTCGTCGTGGCTTCCCCGTTTTCTTCTGATTTCTTCCTGTTCTTGCGCCTGCACGGCGCGGCGGAGCACCCTGATCCCTGGGGGCAACCCGCCAGTGCGCGCCGACAAACGTTAAACCCGGACGCCAGGGTCGATCGGCCATGTTCAGAGGTTTTGCTGGTCGACTGGGCGCCGTGCTCCTGGCCAGCTTGTTCATCGTTTCCCTGTTGCCGGTGGGGGCAGCCAACCCCCTGGTGCCCGCCTGCCTTGGCAACGCGCCGCTCACCCACGGCACCTCGGTGACGGACCCGGCACTTTGCGAACAGATCCATGGTCGCGTGTTCCCCGAGGCCAGCGCGTACTCAACGCCCCCCGGCCAGTTGCCGGCCACCGATTTCATCAGCTTCTCCGAATTCCAGGCAGGTGTCGATTACCTGGCTGGCCAGTACCCGGATTTGATTGATGTCCACATCGTCGGCGAGTCTGCCGGTATGGCGACCCCCACGGGCGAGCACGTCAACCTGCCCGTGTACATGCTGGAGATCACCAACAAGAAGAGCCCCATGCCGGTCGACGACCGCCAGTCGCTCCTCTTCATGCTCTCCATCCACGGCAACGAGAAGGGCGGCCGGGAAGGCGGCTTCCGCGTCCTGGAGGACCTGCTCAAGGGCATCGGCTTTGCCGCCGAGCCCGTGCAGGACGGCGCCGGCCTGCCGGAGCCCATCGACAAGCCCACCGGTGGCACCGTTGAGACATACCAGGACTACCTGGACTTCATGCGTATCTTCCTGCTGTTCCCCAACCCGGACGGCTGGGCCCACGATGAGGCGGATTTCGCCGCCACCGGCCATCGGTGCGGAACTCTTTTCTGCCGTACCAACGGCAACAACGTCGACCTCAACCGCCAGGCGCCCACGCTTGGCTGGCAGAACCCCAGCCGCGATGTGGTCGGGCAGCCCGAGGCGATTGGCTACTACAACTGGATGCTCGAGCAGGGCATCGACTGGTCCTACGCCATTGATATCCATGGCATGCTCAACCACGAGAACTTCGTGGCCATCATGCTGCCGGCAGGTTCCATGACGCCGCAGGAGATGCAGCGCAGCACCCGCCTGGCAGAGAGCCTGAAGGAGCGCCTCAACGGCAACGACCACTTCGCCGCCTGGGAAACCATGCTGGGAACCGCCGAAGAGATCGGTGCCCAGGCCGGAGACTTTGCGCAGGGTTCCGCCGTGTGCACGGAGATCTTCCCTGGCGTTGTCCAAGCCATCGAGGACGCCGGGGGCCCGGGCTTCCTTGGCTTCTTCGCGGGTCCCGCCTGTGGCGGGGGCTCCGCCACCACGGCTGTCGGCAGCGGCACGTTTGCCGAGTACTACACCGTCATTGACGCCATCGGCTACACGGACAGTGGCTTCAACGGCGACTACTTCGCCCAGGACACGGGCCTCAACGCGCCCGGCTACGACATTGAACTGGCGTACAACCACGTCACCGTGGACAGCCAGTACGAGGCGGGCGCACTGTTCAATGACTACCACGTCAAGAGCGTGCGCGAGATCGTCAAGTCGTTCATGGACGCCGCGGCGCTGGATGTGCAGATCAGCTTCGAGACCGGCGGCAAGCGCACGGCCTACCTGGAACCCACGTTCGTTGCCACCAATGTCGACGACGACCGCAAGTCCCCCGGCGGCTGGGCTGACGAGAACTCGGGCGACGACCTGTGGGATTACAGCGAAAGCCAGCCTTTCTTCGCCCGGCCCGCCAAGTACTGGGAGGACCTGAAGCCGTTCGTTCGCGATGGCGACACGCCTGGCGTGCTGGCCCGCCTGAACGCGGCGCGCGTCACCGCTTCGGGCCTTGCGTCGTTTGACACCCTCGTCATTCCTGGCAGCGCCATCGACCAGATCGCGGGCGACGCCGCCAAGATCCAGGCCATCAAGGACTGGGTCGAGGCCGGCGGAAACCTGGTGTTGACCGACTCGGCTCTCGAATTCCTCGACCTCGCTGGCGTCACGGATGACTCCGTGGACATGGTGACCCGATACATGGGCGGCATCCGCATGGATCTGGACCACCCGCTGCTGGCCAAGGTCCGTGGCGGCGTCAAGC
>JBFIJP010000192.1:0-7721 GCA_041600695.1 Thermoplasmatota archaeon
CAGCAAGGACCGGCCGACCCCGATCACGTCCCCGGCACGCACCTCGATGGCCTGCCCGGCGGACATGGGCGCCCAGTTGAGTCGGGTGCCGTTGCGGCTGTCGGCCAAGTCTTCAAGCGTGAATTGGCGCCGGCCAAGGGCAATGCGGGCATGGTCGCGACTAACGAACGGATCATGGGGAAGCGGCACCTCGCTGCCCGGCAGGCGTCCGATGGTCCACGCCCCGTCGCCCGCCAGGGGAAAAACCTGGCCTTCGCGGGGCCCGTTGACCAGAACGAGGCTGGGCCCGTCGGGGGTCGCTCGGGCAGCCGGGTCGGCGCGCGCGTGCACGGTCTCCTCCGCCGCGGCACGGGCGGCCGGCACCAGGCAAAGCTTGTGCAATTCGTCAACGACGGTGAACAAGCGGGCGTGGTTCATTTCATATTCACTGACGGGCCGGCCGTCGCGGACCGACGCGCGGGAATGGACAAGCCCGGCGTCCTGCAATTTGGCGAGGTGTTCCTCCACCGTCTGCCGGCTGAGGATGCGGTCGCTGTTCCATCCGGCGTCCTTGCGAAACGGATGCACGGAGACTTCCCGACTGGTTCGCGGGAGCTTGAGCTGCCGAAGCAGTTCCAGCCGGTTGGGGGTGCTCAGCACGCGGAGGTAGCGGCTTAGGTTGCCTACGTCAACCTGTTCCACGAACCGATATGGGCCACGGCTGCTTAAGCCCCCCCTGCCGAGGACTGGCCGTTGGTCAGGCGGCGCCGGAATTCCCCTGCCGTGGCCGGTCGCCGGCTGCGATCCTTGGCCAGGCCGGCCGCCAGGGCATCGTTGAGCCACGTGGGCACCCCGGCAATCGGCAGCAGGGGCTCGTCCTCCAGGATGGCCAGCCGCGTGTCGAAATCGCTCCTCCCGGCCAAGTCCAGGTAGGGGTGGCCTGCGATGGCTTCGTACAGCACAGCGGAGGCCGCGTACAAGTCGGCACGAGCGTCCACGTCGGTCCCGCGCACCTGCTCCGGGGCCATGGTGCGGATGCTGCCCACGGCGGCGCCCGACAGGCTGAAACCGACGGCCGTGCCAGAGCCCTCGGAACGGGCGATGCCGAAGTCGCCCAGCTTGGGCGTGCCGTCCTCGTCGAGCAGGATGTTGGCGGCCTTGATGTCCCCGTGGATCAGGCCAGCGGCGTGCACGGCCTGCAGGCCGGCCAGAACGCCATCCAGCAGGTGCAGCGCCTCGGCGATCGGGATGGGACCCGATTCCAGTCGATCCCCGAGGGAGCCGCCAGAAATGTACTCCATCACAATGAGCGTCTGGCCGCCGCTGGCCGCCACGTCATGGATCGTGACCACGTTGGGGTGGCGCACCGAGGCAAGAAGGCGGGCTTCCCGGGCGGCCGCAGCAGCCGCTGCCGGTCCGTCGACATGGCTGGTTTTCAGCACCACCCAGCGCGACAACACATGATCAAACGCCAGGTAGGCGCGACCGCCGCCCCCCTCCCCCAGTACCCGGTCCACGCGGTACCGGCTGCCACTCCCCGGCACCGCAGCATCTGCGCTGCGGCCGGCCTCGCCAAGCAGGGCTTGTCGCACTTCATCGACTGCCAGGGCGTGCTCGGCCTCCCCGATGGAGAGGCGCTGGCGCAACTCCTGCGCCCGGCCGGCATCGTTTGGGTTGAGAATGGCAGCCTCGACGGCGGCGCGATAAACCTGACGGTCGCGTCCGTCGTCCCGACGGGGGCGACCTGGGAGGATAGGACCGACCACCAGCAATCCGCCAGCCCCGGAGGCCAGCATGGAAACCCCTGCGGCAAGTCCCCCCTCCAGGCCAAATCCGACTAGGGACTGTTGCAGGGTGACGAAGAGCACGAGGATGGCGGCAAACGCCACGGCGCCCACCAGGCGGCTCTCCCGGCGGAGGTCCACGGCCAGGACCTGAAAACGCAGCACGCCGGCTGCCAGGAGAAGCGGCCGGGCCACCTGATGCTCCAGGCGGAAGACGTCATCCGACCATGCGGTCTGGACCCGCATTTGGGCATAGCCAAGCGCAAGGCCCAGGGCCCCGAGGACCACGAAGAGCGCGTCGGTGCTCGCCCGGGTGGATGTGCCGCCCCGGATGCGGTGGGCCGCTCCCGCCACCAGGCCGATGAAGACAGCCGCAACGGCCAGGGTCACGGGAATTCCCGTTGCGAAAGCCACCAACCATCCGCTTCCCTGCCAAGTCGCCGGATCCAGCGGGCGGTAGGTCCAAACGATGGGAACGAGCGTGGCTGCCTTGAGAAGATAAGCCGCCAGGAGGAAAACGACGAGATCCACTTGCAGTCGGGAGCGGGCGCCCAGGTACCTGTCAAGGAAGAGCACCACCCCGATGGAAACGCCCAGAATGGGTACGCCGCCGAAGGCTAGGATGGCGGCATGGTTTCCCCAAGCAGTCCAGGCGGGACCTTTCGCTTGCAACGAGTAGGTGCCAGCGGCCCCGATGGCTGCCAGCACAATCACACCTGCCGCCTCCCCCCAGCGGGGCAGGCGTCGCCGTGGGTAAACGAACGGCAGCGCCAGCAGGGCCGCACCGGTGGGGTAGTCCAGGAGGCGGCGCAACGGGTCGCCCCCTACCTCGAAGCCCGCTGCGGTCGCCGCTTCGAGGACGGCGACGGCACCATTGAAGCCAAACAGGACGCCGAGAACCACATTGGCCGCCGTGCGGGGCCGAATGCGCAGAACGAGGATCGTCAGGAGCAGGTTGAAGAGGGCGAAGCTGCCCCATACAACGATCGCGTCTGCTGCCGTGTCACCACCTCTTCGGGGCACGCGGCCCCGCCCGGCCAGCAAGCGGCGGCGGGCTGTTTGGAACTTCCGGCACTCCCCGTCGTCGCCGTGGCGGTTGATGCGGATGCTTGCGCGGTGCCGTCGCACGATTGAGTGCGGCAGCCCCGACTAAACATACCTTTCAACAAAATTTTGTTTGGGTGCGGGAGCGCACATGAGGCGCCAGCGTTCAGTTGGTCACACGTACCCCACCGAGGGCCGCCAGGGCGTGAACCGTCAGCATGGGCCCCCCGACGCAACCCGCGGTGTCGTCCGCGAGGCCCGACAGGACCGCCGTACCCCGCACCTGGACGCACCAATCCTCGGGGACCCGCAGGTGGACGGTGCCAGCCAGGGTGTTGACATGCACATCGGCACTCCCTTCGGCCATGGTGCTGTCGCGCAGGTCCACCTCCATGCTGCCGCCAATGGCCACGATGCGACCGCCCCGGAGATCGCCCGTGTGGATGCGTTCCTTGACGCCGCCATGGAAGGCAACTCGTCGGACAAAGCTGCCCGGCAGCTCCTCGTCCTTGCGCAGCCAAGCGTCCAGCGTGACGAGCGTGGCAAGAACGAGCCAGGCGGAGGCAAGCAACCGGATGAGGACGCGCAGGACCATGGTGATCGGGGGCCGATGCATGGAACCTGGCTTAGTCTGGTCGGAGCCGGCCACCCGACGTGTCCGGGTCGTCGGACGGTTGGGCCGGGCGAGGGGTTGATGAACCGCCAGCAGGTTGCCTGCTCATGGCTGGCCGGGCCAACGCCGCGCCCTCGGCGGTGCTCAGAGGGGCAACCATGACCCTTGCCTTGGCGGCGGTGCCGGTCCTCGCAGCCATCCAAGGCCTCGCCCAAGGCGCCCCACCGTGCGAATTGGATGTCGACCTCGCCAACGAGGATCTGGCGCGCCAGTTGGCGTCCACCGGGCACATCGAACTGGGCGGCCTTGTGCAATTGCAGTTTCAAATCAACGCCTCTACGGAATCGGATATTGACCACCAGGGTGCGGTGGAATTCGCCCTCGTCGAGCACCTGCCCGCCGGGCTTGCCCAATGTGTCGCACCAGGAATCGTGACCACGGGTGCGCCCATCTTGGGCGCCAGGGTGGACGGCAACCTGGAGGACGGCATCTTCTTTTCATTCGACGCGGACCAGGGGGCAGGGCCCTACGCGGCCGTCGTGCTGGTTCGCAACCGCCACGGCCACGAAGTGGCTCGTACCGCGTTCCCCATCCAACTGGGCGGGTCCGACCAGGTGGCGCCATGGCCAGAAATCCTGCCAACCGACGGTCGTACCGGGAGTCCACCTGCGGTCGTTGTCAGTTTCGCAGAGCCCGTCGCCTACGACGCCGTGCAGGTGTTCTACACGCCCCCGTGGCACCAACGTCCCGCATGGCTTGAGCAAAACCCGAGGCCCGAGGAGGAGCAACTGGACCTTGTGCCGTGGGAGTCCCGATCAACGGGGGAAGAAGTCAGGCACGACCTCCTGCCGCCACACGGGCTCCCGGTGCGCACGACCTTCGCCTGGCACGGTGAACCACCCTGCGGCGGCACGCTGCGACTGGTAGCCCGCGATGCCGCAGGCAACACGGTTGAGCGCACGGGAGGCACCCATTGCCACAGCATCCCTGACTACGCGGCGCCGCCAGCCAACTGGACGGACAACCAAACGGCGGAGCCTGCCAACGAGACGGCCGAGAGGGGCGACGACGGCGACCCGCCCAGGGGCGACGCGGCCGGAGACGACGTGAATGAATCCGGGCTGGCCAACGCCACCACCCAAGGCGTGCCAAATCAGGCCGGTGGACGGCCGGCGGCCGGGCAGACGGCTCCCGGTCCCGGCTGGTGGTGGCCGATTGGGGTTCTGGCCGCCTTGGGCGCTCGCTGGCGGGTCACCCGAGCGCCCGGGTGAGACGCCCGGCTGCTTCGTCCAAGCCTTCTGGCGACACCGCCAGGGGCTCACCGAACCGGATGGTGACCCGAGAAAACGGTACGGGAGTGACCTTGCCGTCCCAGCCGCGCTGCCGGAAAGACCGACTGGCTTCGAAGCGCACGGGAACAATGGGAGCGCCGCTGGCGGCTGCCATGTGCAGCACCCCCTTCTTCAACTCCCGCACCGGCCCGTGGGGCCCGTCCGGCGCGATGGCGGTGGCGCCCCCGTCCCGAAGGAGCACAGCAATCGTATCCACGGCGGCACGCCCCTCGTCGCCCCTGGACCCGAGGACGATGCCGATTCCCAATAGGCGGAGCGTCGAATGGACAGGCTTCATGAACGCCGCGGGGTGCTGCATCCAGGCCTGCTTCTGCCGGGGGATCAGGCGGCGCGGGTGGGGGGCCAGCGCCGTGAACCAGATCCACAAACCCTCGTGCCAGAAGCAGTAGATGCGGCCCCCGGGCCCGGCGACGTTCTCGGCACCCTCGACGCCCAAGCGCACCGTCCAGCGCAGCAGCGTGAATTGCAGCCATGCCAGCAGGGCCGCTGCCCAGCAGGCGGTCCACCAGAACGGGCGCCACCACAGGGGAACGTCGTCAACCCGGTAAGCCACGGCGCGCCATGCATGGCCAGGTTCAAGGGGCCCACGATTCGCCCCTCGCCCCTGGCTGCCGTCCTGGTCCCTTCGGGGTGCCGCCGGGAAAGCGTCTTTACACCCTTCCTTATGTTTTGTAATTCATGCATGGAAAATGGTCTGTTGCCCTAATTTTCGCACTTGTCGCCGCAGCTCCCGCCGCCGCTGACGACACGGTTGTCGTCCATGTGGACGAGGAGGAACCCGGCGTACATGCTGCCTACACATACGACGGCAGCGACGGCCGGCACGGTGGCGTGTTCCACATCGGCGCCGACGGCTTTTCGTGCACGGGCGGCGGTGAGATGTACGATTACCGCTGCGTCAGCCTGCCGTAGGGCGGGCGGCGGCCGAGCTAGCGGGGAAGGCCCCCAAGTACGTCCTCGATCCAGTCGAGCAGGCGCTCCCGTGCGGCGGCGCCGGCCGGCGTCAGCGCGACGTTTCCTTGGTCGTCGCTGGCTGCGAGGCCTCGACCGTCGAGGAGATCCAGGTAGGCGCGGAAGATGTCGTAGTTCACGCGCGTCGCCCGCTGAAGGGCCGATCGGCTGAGGCCGCCCGGGCGACCGTGGAGGGCGTCAAGAAAGCGCGCCAGGACGAAGAGGTCCGGCTTACGCACGGGCGTCCCCCGCCTCGTTGAAGAGATCGGGGGCGGGCGTTCGCCGCAGGTGGCGCAGGGCGAGCAGAATCCGCGTGGTCAGGGCCAACCAGGCGAGCACGGCGAAGACCCACAGGCCGCCCATGAGCCACGACAGCCAGGCGCGAGCGTCATCGAAGCCGGGCCCACTGGCGAAGGGGCCGTTATCCATGTACTCAATGCCGAAGAAGCCCACCAGGAGCAGCATGGGCGCAGCCAGAACCAGCAATCGCAGGTTTGCCCGCAAGTGATCTTGGCCGCGCTCAACGAGCCACATGAGACGTTCGCTGCCCCCCGCTGGCCGGCGCGTGCGCGGGGTCCAACTGGCACCAAGGAGTGCCAGCGCCACCCCGGCAAGCACGACCTCGGCTGCCACGAAGTTGCCGTGGGTCTCAAAATCCGCCCGGTGGCCGACCTCGATGGTGTGCCCCGACGTGAAGGGGTTGCGATCTTCGAGTGCCGCCCACATGTAGGGCTCCAGGTAGCGGTTGGGGTCCGAGGCGCCAAACGCCGCTGCCAGCGGGTTGGGGCCGGGCACTGGCTCCATGCCGAACCGGTAGTAGAGCGTCCACGTGGCCTGGAGGCCCGGCCGCACGTCCCACGGAACCTGCGCCTCAAGGAAACCCAATTCGAGAAAGTCGAGGCGGTTCCCCTTGGTTTCGAACAGCACCGTCTCGGCGCCGGCGGGGCTCAGGGCGGTTGCCGCGAGCCTGAAGTCGTAGCGACCAAACACGCTGCGGTAGCCGAAGGCGATGTCGCCGTATCGGATTTGCACGTGGTCGCCGGGTCCTGCGTCGATGATCGCTTCCACCACCCCGATTTGGTCCTCGGCCGCAACCTGCCAGTCGATCTCGCCCGTATCCGGCGCAGACAGCCTCAGGACATGAGCGAAGCCAACGACGACGAGGACGGCGAGCACGGCGACGCTGGCCAAGCGGAACAGGTGGGCACGATTGCGGTGCATACTGGGTCAAATGCGCCGCATCTTGAAACCGCTTCCTCCGTTAGCGTCGCAGAGCCAACCAAGGCGCCGCCGCTAGCCCGTGAAGAGGCCATCAAAGATGGGCCTGGAGGACGCGCCCTTCAGAATCGTCGCCGAGTAAACGTCGCTTCCAGCAAGGCGGCCCTCTTCGCCGGTGTGGCGGGTATCGGCCCAGATGATGTGCGCCGAGTCCGCGGTGGTGTCGAGTCCAATGTAGTCGCCGATGAACGGGCTGCCCGACTGGTGGTGGCCCTTGTCCCCATCGAAATTCCATTCCGTGACTCGGATGTTGGGGTGGAAGCTCTCGCCGCCTGCGTCCGAGTAGGCGTAGTAAACATCCAGCAAGCGGTTTTCTAGGTCGCCGCGGCGGTCGTACCAGGCCACGTGGACGCCGCCGTCGGGGTCCACATCGATCCAAGGCATGAACTGGTCGCCGGCCTCCACGTCATTGACCGCAACAGGATCACTCCAGGTTAGCCCGTCGTCACTCCAGCGCAGGAGCACCTGCACATCGGAGTTGAATTCGCCCGCCTGGTCGGCCCACACGACGTAGCGTCGTCCATCGAATTCGCCGCCCGACGTATCGATGGCCAGCACGGGGTAGGTACTGAGTCGGTAGGTGCTGGGCCCGGTGCCGTCACGGTTGCTGCCGCTCTTGAGCGGGTTCATTTCGAAGGCGGCCCGCGCGGGCGCAAACGTGGTTCCGGCTGGCGTGACGATGCCTTCGGTGTAAGCGAGAACGGCGCCATCGCCGGTGCC
>JBFIJP010000193.1:0-7708 GCA_041600695.1 Thermoplasmatota archaeon
CAAACACCCAGGCGATGCCGGCAACACTGTTGGGGTCGCGGCCGTCAAGGGCCCACCGGTCGTTGAGTCGCAGGAGGATCCGCCAGGCGTCACGGGGGTGGGGGGTCCATTCCAGGACGCGTTTTCCCCATAGCATGCGCAGGTAGTTGTGCAGCTCGCCGTCCCGAACCAGTTGCCGCTGGGCGGCGTTCCACAGGTCGTCGTCGGTGCGCGCTTGCTCCAGGTCCTCCTCGTCGTACACGTGGCGCTCGTCCCGGGCGTGTGCCTCCAGGGTCGAGCGGGCCCACTCGGGCAGGGTCCCATATTGGTCGTTGCCGGGGTTGTGGCACGCGTCGTGGAAAGCGAGTTCCCGCCAGGTGACGAGTTGCTCCAGGAACGCCTCGGCACCCTCCCCGACGCCCCACCAGCCCCGCCGGCCGTCGGGTTTCTCACGGGCTTTTGCGGGATTCCACTTCTCCCGCGCCAGGACGGCGGCCGCAATTTGATGGGCGCCCACATGACCGAAGTGCAGGTAGCCAGACAGGTGGCTTGTGCCATTTCGATCCGGGTGCCGGGCGGCCTCGTGGTAGTCCTCTAGGTCTGCTTTCACGAAATCGCGCAGCCTCGAGGCGCCGGCGGCGGGCCCGCCCGGCCGGGCAGCGGGCGGCACGTTGTGATCCAGGGGCAAATCGTCGAAGTGGCCGGCCAGCAGGCCTTCGTCGGTGGGCCACCGCTCTGCCGCGTCCCCGGGCAGTGCCTCCAAGGTCGGCAGGTCGGCGTCGGCCAAGGGGTCGGCCACGGGCATCGTCAGGTGTTCGGGCAACCGTTTTTGCACGATGCGCCGAAACGCCATGGCTGTCTTGGGCACCGCGTCGGTGGCCGACAGGGGCAGGAGACCGTTGCCATCGACCAGTTCCATGCGCGCCGGCAGGCGGGCCGCCGCGGCGATCATGCGGGGTAGGAAGAAGCCCGGGTAGTCGTCGCCAACCACCAGCGCCGCGTCCTTTGCGAGGGCGGCGAGCAAGCCCTTGCCGGCGCCGACGGCTGGTTCGATGTACGGGTGGTAGCTGACGGGCCGGTCACGCAGGGCTTCCCGGTTGTCCCGCATGCCGGCAACCACGAAGGCATGGAACCGGTCGCTGGCGTAGGGGTAGTCGCAGCGCAGCGCCTCAAGGATGACCAGTGGCCGATCCAGTTCCCGCGCCCGCGCGACAGCATGCTGAAGCCCCCAGTTGAACCGGGTCCTGCGCGCCGCCGTCATCCAGTACACCACCGGCCCAGGCGCGGAACCGGTAGGCCTGTGGTTGGCCAGCCGCACGCGGCTCTCTGGCGCCGGGTCCGGTGCCGCTTCCGGTGCCGGATCCGGCCCCGGCCCCGGCCCGGTGGAACGCCTGCGAGTCATCCCATCGGGTGGAGGACTTGGCGCATGGCGTCGGGCAACTCCGGGTATTGGAACTTGAAGCCATGGCGGCCGGCGCGGCTGGCATCCACCCTCTGCCCCCACAGGAGCAACTCCTTGCCCATCTCCCCAAACATGGCCTTGACGGCAAATGCCGGCAGGGGCATGAACGCAGGCCGGTGAAGCTCCTTGCCCAGCGCCTTCATGAAATCCCGGTTGCGAACCGGATTGGGTGCCACGGCATTGACACGGCCCTCCATGGATTCCCGCGTCAACATGTGCTCCAGGAGCGCCGTCAGGTCATCCAGCGCAATCCAGCTCATCCACTGCCGGCCCGAACCCACCGGCCCAGCCAGGCCCATTCGAGCCGGCGGCAGCATCTGCTTGAGCGCGCCGCCGTCGCGGGAAAGAACGATGCCGAAGCGGGGATGCACGACCCGGATGCCGGCCTTGCGGGCGGGGTCCGCGGCCCGCTCCCACGCCGCGCATACGGATGCCAGAAAACCCCCGCCCTGAACCGCCTTCTCCGTGCACGTATCCTCGCCGCCATCACCATAATAACCGATGGCGCTGGCGCTGACGAGGACGCTCGGGGGATGCTCAAGCCGGGCGAGGGCTTCCGTCAGCACCAGGGTTCCGCGCACGCGGCTGGTGCGGATGCGATCCTGTGCGTCCGGCGTCCAGCGCTGGTTGATGGACTCGCCCGCCAGGTGGATGACCCCGTGCAGGCCCTCCATGGCAACGGTCTCAACCTTGCCCTCCACGGGATCCCATCGAATCTCACGGCCCTCGGGTTTGCGCCGCACCATGGGATAGACTTCCCAGCCGTTGGCTTCCAAGCGTGCCGTCAGCGCACTGCCGATCAGCCCGCTGGCACCCGTTATCGCGACGCGACGTCCCGCCATGGCCCACCGACCACCTGGCCCGTTGAAGGGCCTTGTCTTGGGGCCAAAAAGGTCCCTTCGCCAACGTTTAGGGGCAAGGCCACCATCGACGGTCGTGCGCCTCCTCTGGCTTCTCGCCTGCACCGGGTTGGTCCTGTTCGTGTTGCCAGCGCCTGCCGAGGCCCAGCCTGCGTGCGCCGCCGTGGAGGTGTCCGTCGACGCCGGAAACGGCACCCTCTCCGTGGAAGAGCCCGCCAGATTCGCGGTGACGGTGGCCAACGGCGGCCAGGCCACGGGGACGCCACTTGATCAGCAAGCGGAGGTAGAGTTGACCATCGCCGGCGTGCCCGACGGCTGGACCGCCAGCTTCGACGATGCCACACTCCAGGTGGCGCCCGGCAAGAGCGCCCAAACCATGCTGGTGGTGGCGTTGTCCACCGCTGCTGCGACCAAGGCGGCCGATCTGACCATCCAGGCGACGCTGAGCTATGGTTTGCCAGGCGTCATCGCGGGTGCTTCTGGTTGTACGTCGACGTCGACGGCCCAACTCGTGCTGGCACAGGAGGAATCCCTGACGCGGCAGGTCCTGGAGACGGTGGGTGGCTGGATCTACGTCATCGTCGGCGCGCTGGTGCTGGCGGTGCTCATGGCGACCAAACTTGCCGTGGACGCCGGGCGCACGGCGGTGACACTGACAGCCGACCTCGCCCTTGTCCGCCTGCCCGCGGGCGCCCGCGGAACCATTCCCGTCCAGGTTGAGAACGTTTCCAGGCGCCACGACAGGGTGAACTTCCATCTGTCAGTGGTGCCCGAGGGCTGGAAGGCCATTCTGCCGCTGACGGAGGTAGAACTGGCTCCCGGCGAGGTCCACCAACTGTTCTTGCAGGTGAACACGCCCGGGAACGCGGAGCCAGGAGACCTGAAGGCGATCACCATGCTGGCCACCAGCCGCGTGGCCCCACGGCGTCCCGCCAGCGCAGTGGTGGAAATCCAGGTCGACCCCGACGCCAAGGCACCGGCCATTCCGGCGCGCGCGCCGCGGAGCCCCGACGATCAGTAGGGGGGAGTCCCGCGGAGGCTCCTCGCACGGGGCAGCGCTTTCGGCCACCTCCCCGGCGGCGCCAAGACCTGCGCTGAAGTGGCATGGGTGTGCCACGGGGACAACTCGACGACACCCGCCATCCCCTGTTGTCCAGGGCCCGCCCGCCGGCCCAGGTGCACATTGACGCACTGGCGGCCGGAGCCGGACGGGACCACTACGGCCGCGTCCAGGTGCAGGAGGTGGAAGCCCGCTCCGCGCTCACCGACTTCACCCAGGGCGGCCGCACGACGGGGGAAGCCTGGAGCCTCAACCCCTACGCCGGCTGCCAGCACCAGTGCTCCTATTGTTACGTCCCCGACACGATCCATGCCGAGCGGTGGCGCTGGGGGACCTACGTCATCGCCAAGACCAACCTGCCGACCGTCCTGGCCCGCGAGATGCGGCGCAAACCCCGTCTGACCACCTACATCTCAACGGGAACGGACCCCTACCAGCCGGTCGAGGAGGAGCGGCGCATCACCCGGGCGTGCCTGCAAGTGCTGGCCCGGCGGGACTGGCCCGTCGATATCCTCACCCGCGGACCCCTGGTGACGCGGGACATCGACCTGCTGTCGCGCTTCAGCCAGATTCGCGTCGGCCTTTCCATACCGACACTGGACGACGACCTGCGCCGACTGCTCGAACCGGCTGCACCCCCAATCCCTGCACGCTTGGCCGCCCTTCGCCGCCTGGCAGACGCCGGCCTCACCGTCTACGCCAACTACTGCCCCGCGTACCCCTTCACCAAGGACATCACACCCGGCGACCTCGCCCAGACCTTCCGGGAGGCCGGTGCCCAGTGGGCCAACACGAGCCACTGGCGCTATCTGGAATCCATCCTGGCCCCGGTCTCCAGTCGGCTGCGCGAAACAGCGTACGAAGATCTGGTTCCGTTCATTGCCGACGAGGCCAGACAACGCCGGCGCCACCGGACCCTCAAGGTGGCCTTCGAGCGGGCAGGCGTGCCTCTGCACACCGGTTTTTTCAATGCGCCCCACGCCCCGGACTCCGCCGGCCCCGCACAACAGGCGGAAAGCCAATCCCCGCAAAGCGTCAAGTAGCCGGCGCGGTCCCACCGAATCCATGCGAGGGATCTCAATTCTGCTCATGGCCGGCGCACTTTTCGGCGCATCCTCCGGCTGCCTGGATGATGACCGCCCGGCCGACACCCACACGGTGGAGACGGCCAGCGGCTCAGAGACCGCCATCGACTGGCACGGCCACCTGGGAACGATGGCTGCCGTTTGCCCAGCAGGAGTCGGCTGCATCGGCGAAGGCGTAACCCTCCAATCCGCGTGGGATTCCTACATCGAATTCACCAATGCCACGGCTCTCGACGCCGAATTGACCTGGTCCGCCGACGCATCCGGCAACAGCGAACTGGCCATCGGTGTAGCGACCGCCTGCAACGGCGGCTGCGAATTCGTTGACTATGCAGTCGGATCATCCCCACTGGTACTCAACGCGTCCATGCTGGATCCCGCCGTCAACTACATCCTGGTCGTCTGGCACCCGGGCAGCCAGGAAGCAGGCGTGTTCTACCAGTACGGCATCGAGCGGGACTTCCACGTCACCGGCACCCTGCACGCGGCGGACCCGGCGGCGGTCACGGACGCCTGAAGACCCCGCGCAGGCTCTCGCGAACCACCCTCTGGGCCCTCAGCCGGGGCGTCCGCCGAGTGCGAATCACCTCCAGCTCCTCAAAACCGACCCCCAGCGCAACGCGGCGCAGATCCTCTTCGCGGCTGAAGTGCGTACGCCGCCCATCAGACAACTCCCGCATGCCCGGCTCGCCTTCCACCGGACTGCCCTGGCCCGCCCGCAAATCCTCCGGCGTCAAGCGCTCCACAACCCAGTGTCCGCCGGGCTGAAGCACCCTCCACGCCTCTTGCGCCGCCGCGCCGCGACCGTCCCCGCCCAGGTGACCCGTGCAGTGGATGTCCAGCACCAGCGAGAACGAGCCGTCGGCAAACGGCAGGCTCGCCGCGTCCGCCAGCACGACATCAGGGTGCTCCAAGCGCCGCAACGCATGCCACGAGATATCCAGACCCACAACATCCGCGCCGACTGCGGCCAGGGGCCGCAGCAGCTTCCCGTTGCCGCACCCCAACTCCAGCACCGGCCCGGCGCCCAGCCACGGACGCAGGTCCGCCAGCGGCCGTTCGCCACGCCAAGGCGCCTCGTGGTAACGATAGAAACGATCCCACGCGTTCGGGCGCCGGCGCACACCCGCCCCACCAGGGGAGTGCTGATAAACAAGGCCCGTGTCAGAACCCAAGTGGCCAAGCGGCGGGACAAAGGCGAAGAGCGGCGCATCGCCCGCCAACGCGTCCAGCACCTGTTCGATTTGGCCGGCGAAGCCAGCTTAGGCCCCGACGGCGACTTGGCCAGCCGCTACACCAGTCTGGCCCGCCGGGTCGCCATGAAGTACCAATTGCAGTTGACCCGTGCGCAGAAAACGCAACTCTGCCGCAACTGCAACGCATTTCGGGTTCCCGGTCGCACCAGCCGCACCCGCCTCCAGAAGGGGCGCATCATTACCACCTGCCTGTCCTGCGGCACCATCCACCGCCGCCCGCTGGCCCCCAAGAGCCGATCACCATGACCCTGACACCCGCGGAAATCCGCCAGAAGCGCGCAGAAGCCCAGAAAATCGCCGTTACGGTCCACGTCGGCAAGGCTGGTGTAACAGAAACGGTGGTGGCCGAATTGCGGGCACAACTGGAACAGCGCAAACTCGTCAAGGTGCGTCTGCTGCCCAGCGCCACCAGCGGCGACGCCGACGGCGACGCCCAAGCACAAGCCTTGGCCGCCGCGACACACTCCATCCTTGTGGACCGGCGCGGCCACACCGCAGTGTTCTGGCACCGCTGACGGCTTGGTGGAAGTCCTGGGAGGGTCACCCGAAGACTCGGGTGTGGTCGGCCCCCCGCCAGATCCAACGACGCCAGCCATGATGCAAGCCGGGCGTCGTTCCACCAGTGCCGTCCGCGACGGCCTTTGGCTTGGGACAACTGAGAAGTTCATGTTAAATGAACGTTGCCGTCGAAGCCGCAATATTTTCAACCAATTGGCTACACCTCAGGGGTTGCGGCCGGACCCAGCCGGGCACCCTTCGACACCCCGGCCGATCCATCGCACGGCGGCGGCCCACGCCCACGCCACGACCCGACGCCAACAAGAGAGCGCCACCCCGACCCGGGCTTGGCCACCCACAAGGTCAAATACCCACACCAATAGCCACGGCTTGCAGCTCCAAGTGGAGTGTCCGGACCTCTGGGCCTTTGCCCACGCGGTTTCGCAGCGAGTCCCTTCGGGGTGGTCGCTGACATCAGCAGGCTCTCCTGCCGATGGCCTTCGGGCGAGACGGTGACAAAATCCAGGGTCCAGCGCTACCGCTGAAGCATCCCGATTCCCAGGGAGACCTTGGAATGACAACCGTCTATGACGTTCCCGCCGCAGCCCTCATCGAGGAAGCTGCAAAGCGCCTGAAGGAAAACGAGGCCCTCCAGCCCCCGGCTTGGGCAGCCTACGTGAAGACTGGCACCCACCGCGAGAAGCCTCCGGTGGAGGACGAGTGGTGGCACGTTCGTGTCGCCGCCATCCTGCGCAAAGTCTACGCGGACGGCCCCATCGGAACCGAGCGCCTCCGCGCCCACTTCGGTGGGTACCGTGACCGTGGCAGCAAACCCAACCGGGCCGTTCGCGGCTCGGGCAGCATCGTCCGCAAGGCGTTGCAGCAACTGGAAGCTGCTGGTCTCGTGCAGAACATCCAGGCCCAGGGCCGCGTTGTGACGCCCCAGGGCCGCAGCCTCCTGGACAACACCGCCCACGCGGTGCGCCAGGACCTTCAGGCTACTCTCCCCGCTCTCACCAAATACTAGGAGGCCCAGCATGGACGACTTGGAACGCATCCGGCAACGCAAGCTGCGGGAGCTCCAGGAACGCCAGGCTGCCGCCAACCCGTACCAACCGGAACCCTCGGAGGCCGAAATGGCCCACGAGGCTGCTCGCCAGGACGCGGCTATCGAGTCCTTCCTGCAGCAGGTCCTTGAACCGGAGGCGCGCGAGCGCCTCACACGCATCCGGATGAGCCGCCCCGAATTCGCCAACAAGGTCATCCAGCATTTGGCTGGCCTGGCGCAGGCGGGGCGGCTCCCCGGACGCCTCACGGACGACCAATTCCGGCAAATCCTGGCGCAACTGACGCCCCAGGACCGGGATATGAAGATCACTCGACGATGAACCCTACAGGGGGGACCCGATCATGGCCAGCAAGAAGCCCGTTGCCAAGAAACTCCGCCTGCTCCGCGCCAACAAGAGCAACCGTAGGGTGCCGGCGTGGATCATTATCCGCACCAGCCG
>JBFIJP010000194.1:0-7699 GCA_041600695.1 Thermoplasmatota archaeon
ACGCCACGGGGGTGATCACAACTTGGCCCGAGCCCATGTGTGGCTCCTAATTGCCTGCATGTCGCCGTGTGCCTCAGCGGACAACTTGCTGGACGTTGAGTTTGGCGCTGGAGCCACCGTGACGGGGCTTTCACAGTGGAATGCCACATGGGTCGCGTTGGTGTTTGACCCCAATCAGACGGCGAGCGCGGAGTTGACCATGCCGGAGGGCTTCTCATCGCGGGAGCAGACTCACGCCCAAGTGGGGGTCAAGGCGTATGTGAGTCCTCGCGTGGGCCCGTCACTACCCTGGACCGACGGAGCAGCGTCAAATGAGCCGCTCGGTGTCCGGTGGTGGCCCGGGGAGGGGTGGTCGGCTCTCTTCGTTGGGGCCGAAGAGCTTCGGATTGTGTTGCAGGACGGCCGAGTCACCCTTTTGGGAGCGCCCAACGGATGCGCGACGCCTTGGTTGCGCGAAAGCCACAACGCGCGGCGTCTCTTGCCCCCGGACACGTGTGAGGCCGGCAGCGAGTCGGTTGTCGTGCGGCAGTTGGATGCGGATGGCGGGGGCCACGCCCTGGCGGTAGCTGGGCACGGCCAGTTGAAGCTCGTGGTCCACAATTTCGACAACGACTGCCGGGGCGATGCCTGTCCTGGCGGGGGCTCGCGAACGATCCGAACCTTCGAGACGCCTACGTCTACGTACGCGCGCCTCCGCCTGTATGAATACGTGGAGTTGACGACGTCGGGTGCTGAGTTCTTCCTCGACGCACGCCCCACGGCCATCGTGTTTGGCGGCAGCGATCTGGATGCAACCATCGACGGCCAAATACGATTGCCGCAGGCGTCTGGGCCCTTGTGCGTCAATACCCCCGGGTGCGAGGTCGACCCTGACCAGACGCTTCGCGCTTG
The DNA here is from genome assembly GCA_041600695.1 of Thermoplasmatota archaeon. GTDB lineage: Archaea > Thermoplasmatota > E2 > JACPAO01 > JAHFTW01 > JBFJVP01. Next base: position 892 of record JBFIJP010000194.1, read on the forward strand.
GGGCAGTTTGAACTTATCCGGCATCGCGGTGGAGTCTTTGGCGAAGGGTCGCCTCGGCGCCGCCATGAGTGGCGAGGTTGAGCGCCTTGCCCTGGACGAGACGTTCGTGACCACGACGGCGCCGCAGGTGGTGGCGGCCATTGGCATCGCGGCGGCTCTTGCCCTGGCGGCAAAGCTTGGGCTGGGCCTGCTTACGACGCGCAGGGCCAGAAGCCCGCTGGCCCACCCCAACCGCCGCTATTTGTACGATTACATCCTGAAAAATCCTGGCGGCACTTTTCGTGAATTGGTTCGGGCGACGGGCATTCCGACCGGTACCGCGAGGCACCATTTGGCCGTGTTGCGCCAGGCCCACCTGATTCAGGAACACGGGCACAAGGCAACGTTGCGGTATTTCGAGAATCATGGGCGGTTTGATGAAACCTGGAACACGGTCGTGTTGCTGCGAGAGCCTGAATTGGCAAGGCTGCACACGTGGCTGATGGGGCACCCGGGTTCCAAGCAGCGCGAAGTCCTTGATGCCGCTGCGAGCCAGTGGGGGTGGAGCCGGTCGACCACGCAGCATCGGCTCGGCCGGCTGGCCGGCGAAGGCCTGGTCGATGTGAGGCTACAGGGCAGGATGAAGCTCTACACCAGTGTGAAGCGGGCCCCAGTTGCCGCCACGGGGGCCTCGTCATGACTGGCCTGACGGCCCTGCTCCGGCCGACCGGCCGGTGCGGGAAGGCCACGCGTCGCCGCGATGCGCGCAGTTTGGCTACAGTAGCAGTTCTTGCGTTCTTCCTTTCCATAAGCCTCGCCGGATGCTTGGACAGCCAATCCCCGGCGGCGGCCGAGCCCGGCGATGACCTCCGCCGCGTGGTTTTCTTCCTGGAATCCTGCGTTGAAGTGTTTTTCGCCCTAAGGACCCCCCACGATACCGTGCGCCCGGCCAACCCGCCGCCAGAGGAGTGGAGGCGCTCGGGCTTGGTGGAGGAGCACCTGTACGAAGTCTTCGACTGTTCGAGTGTGATCTGGGGCGGCGTGGAGCTGGGCCCGCTGCGGTTTGTTATCGAAAGCAGCGATGTGGGTGGCGTTCCAGAGGCATGCACGGCGGCCCTGCCTGGGCGCATCCGGTATCCGCACGCCATCTATACTGACAGCTCCGTGTTTGGCGAGCTCTTCGCAGCATGGATGGACATTGAGTATCATGCGGCCGGGGCCGCCGTCGATCCCGGTAGCCCGACGGCCCCGGGGCAGGTGGCCTGGCTGCCGACCGGGCATGCGGCCACGGTTGTCACCTTCTCAGCCGTCGTGCGGGATTCCGAGGGCCCCTGGGCCGATCAGGATTACTTTGTTACATCAAACGAGACTTCGACGGCGGTGTTGCGCCTTGATTTCGCCAGGCGGGCCCCATCCATCAACCACGACGGGGGCCTGGCCCAATTCCAGACGCCGACGGCGCCTGCCTGGGATGGTTCAGTGACGTATCCAGTGTCGACAGGAGTTGGAATGATGCGGTACGCGGCCGCCACGATCCAGGTATGGCCCAGGCCCCTGTGTGACGTGTGATGCCGTCTGTCGCCCGGGGGCGGCGGGTGGATTGGGCCGCCCCGCAAACCGGCTGCCGCCGGGGAGACCGGGAGCGTCGGACGCTCCGGGAGCTTCAGAGCAGCACTGAGTGGCCGGCACTCAATGCCCTGCGTGGCCTTCAACTAGGGCCAAGCAATTGCCAAGGCATGATCCGGATCAAGCTCGTGGGATTGGTTTTCGCGATCCTCGTGTTCGGACCCATGCCCGGGACGGCCGGCCCGGTGACCCAGGCGCCCTGCGATGATGTTGGGGAGATGACGACATTTGCTAACGGTCGGGGCGTGCTTGAGAACCTGTTCTTTGACGGCGGGGGCGGCTTGTGGGTGACCGGCGGGCGGGAGGTCTTGCGGTTTGCGCCTGATGGAAGTTCGAAGGTCATGTTTTCCGACTTGGCCGGTGCGGGCGCCATGGCACGCGGCCCCGGCGGTGATTTGTTCATGGGTGTCGCCGCCGACCCCCGGGACGTGACAGGCGGGGCCCGTCCGTCGGCGGAGGTGTGGCGCTTCAACGGTGCCGATCCAGCGGTTCACGCCGTGTATGCATCAGGGCTGCCTGCCGCCAACGGCCTTGCCTTCGACGACGACGGGAACTTGTATGTGTCCGACGACTTGTCCCGCGGCCCGGTGCGGGTGCCGGCGGAGGACCCGGCGGCCTGGACGGTGTGGGGCGACGTGTACAGTGCCAATGGACTCATCGTCCATGATGGCGGCTTGCTGGCGGCACTCACCTTCGACCAGTCTTCGCCCATCGTGCGCCTTGATCTGGCGGACCCGGGCGCGGTGTCCACGGTAGCCGAGTTGTCCTTCGGTACGGCCACTCTGGAGCCGGGCTTTCATGCGCCCGGCGACCCGGACCTCCCCTTGGTTCCGAAGGGCCTCGACGACATGGCGCTGGCGGCGGACGGATTCCTGTACGTGACGGCCAACGGCGCGGGCGAGTTGCTGCGGGTAGACCCTGCCGATGGTTCGGCGTGCGTTGCGGCGGACGGCCTGCGAAACCCCTCATCGGTGCGGCAGGCAACCGGATTCGGCGACTGGGACGGGGCTCTGTTCATGACGGACTTCGGCGGCTCGATCACGGTGGTCTGGCCGTAGGCCATCGGGTTCGCCCCGCAGCAGCCATAACCGGCGGCCGCCCTGGCCGCTTCGTGCCCCAGCCCTTCCTCGCCGTCGTCGGCCACACCAACATCGATGTCCAGCTCCGGCTGCACGAATTGCCGGTAGCCGGCGAGTCACGCCCGGTGAGTGACCGCCGGACGGTGCACGGCGGCACCGCCTGCAATGTGGCGCGCCACGCGGCGGGGCTGGGGGTGCCGGTCCGGCTGTGGAGCCGCGTCGGACCCGACTTCCCGCCGGACTGGAAGGTTGGCCTGGAAGCGGACGGTGTTGATCTGGCCTTTTTTGACATGGGTGGGTCGCGCACACCTACCTGTTATGTCTTGACCGACGACCAGGATCGCCAGTCCTACTGCATGGATCAGGGGGCCATGACGCCGCCGTACAGCCTGCCGACGGCACTGCTGGATGGCGTGTCCTGGCTGCATGTTGGCACAGGCGATCCCGCCAGCTATGAGCCGCTTGTGCGGGCGGCCGGCGCTGCGGGAGTGTCGGTGGGCTTTGACCCCGGCCAGGAAATCCACTTCGCATACGACGCCCAGAGCTTCGAACGGATGCTGAACTTGGCCGACGTGTTCTTCTGCAACGATGTTGAGCTGGGCCGGGCTCTGTCCTACCTGCGCTACGGCGCGGCGGACCAGCTCCTGGATCATGTTGACACGGTGGTGGCAACCCATGGTGCCAAGGGTGCCGCCCTGTACCGGTCCCGGCAGAAACCCGTGCAGCTTGCGGCCCTGCCTGCCACCGTGGTGGATCCAACCGGCGCGGGGGATGCCCTGCGAGCCGGTTGGTATGCGGGCCTGGCGGCTGGCGAGGACGCGCCGGCAGCCCTGCTGCGGGGCATGGCCGCCGCTGCGGTGGTGGTGGGACACCCTGGACCCCAGAATCATGTGGTCCGGCGGGATGAAGTCGAGGAGCGGCTGGGCGCCCTGCACCCAGACGTGTCCGGCGCGGCATGATTCCCCATTTAGTGATAGGGGCCTTCGCATACAATCGGTTGCAGGTGCGACCGCCCCGTGCCGGGGGCGAAGTGAGTTTCTTCGAATCCAGCACGCGTCCGCAGCCGATCCCCCTCCGCCTCCTGTTGAACCGCCCCAACGGTAGCAGAATCAATTTCTAGCCCGCCATTGCCAAGGAATAGCTAATAATGCCACGTTGCAAAAAGTCGAAGCCAGCTACAGTATGGGGCTCCGTATGGTTCGCTTGCTGCTGGCCACGTTGCTTGTTACGTTGATCGCCCCTCTCGCTGCGGCCGACGAACCGCAGGATACCGCGGATTATGCGGCCGCGTGGGCCACCACCGCCACCGACGGCATCGCTGCCGTGGGCGTCGGAATGGTTCAGGAATCCTACGACACGTTCGTCGACGCCACCACGGTCCCCGTGGCCGGCCCCGCCGACCCGTCCAACTACGAGGCCGTGTACAACCTCGCCCACAGCTGGGCCTGGGGAACGACGTTCGCGTACAACGAGATCAGCCACCACGGTGGCAACGCCATCGTCGACATCCTGATCGATGCCTGGGTCGCCGGACCCCAGTGGCTCCACGCGCCCTGCGTGCCGTCCGACTTCGGCGACCCCTGTCTGATCTAGATTCCGAATCCCGGTTTCAGTCCCTCCCCCGTCCCCCGTCACTCCCCCCCGAGGCCTTGCCCACCTCTCTGTCAAACGAGTCACCTGCCGGCAAATCCTTTATGGCAGGTGGTTTGGACCGAATCAAGCAGGCCCGGCCCTGAGCCGAGCCTCCCGGATGATACCATGACTCTTGTAGGAACCCAGGCCCCCGACTTCACCGCGAAGGCCGTCGTCGGCGAAGACATCGTCGACTACACCCTCAGCAACGCCTGGAAGAATGGACGCTACACGGTCCTCTTCTTCTACCCCAAGGATTTCACGTTCGTTTGCCCCACCGAGCTCATCGCCTTCGACGAGCGCCGCGCCGACTTCGAGGCCCGGGGCGTTGACCTCGTTGCCTGCTCGACGGACCAGGAGTTCAGCCACCACGCCTGGAACCGCATGCCCCGCGCCGAAGGCGGCCTGGGCGGCGTCCAGTACCCGATCGTCGCTGACACCACCAAGGACATCAGCCGCGCCTTCGATGTGCTCGCCCCCGGCGGCGTCGCTTTCCGAGGCCTTTTCCTCATCGACGCCAAGGGTGTCGTGCGCCACGCCTTGGTCAACGACATGCCGCTGGGCCGCAACGTCGACGAGGCCCTCCGCATGGTTGACGCCCTGCAGTTCAACGAGAAGCACGGCGAGGTCTGCCCCGCCAACTGGACCCAGGGCGCCCTGACCATCAAGGCCAACCCCAAGGACGCCAAGGAGTACTTCGCCAAGGCGGCCACGGTCACCCTCAAGAACTGAGGCTGGGACCAGACCCACGCCTTTCCGCGGTTCCTCTTCCCCCTCCCTTTCCTTTCTAACGGTCTATGCGCTGACGAGCGGCGCTGGGGGCTTCATGGCTTCCAGCCACTGCCAATCCTTCTCGCGCATCCAGCGACCGCCGGAGCGCAGCGTTCGGGCAGGCTTCACTCGCGCCAGGTGGTCCCGGGTTTCCTTCCAGCCCTCCATTTCATGGTAAGCACGTCCTGGGGCTGCGTAGGTAAACGGCTCCACAAGCGCCGCCGTGGCGATGTCAGCAGCGGTGGGCCGGGGCCCGAAAAGGAACCCCGTTCCCGACTCCTCCAACTGCTGGGCGATGCGCCTGAAAATACCTGGCGCGGCCTGGGAGTCGGATTCATCGAAGCGCCGCACCTTGTAGAACTTCAGGACCCCCAGGGTCTGCCCGCGCGCCGCCCAAGCAGCGCCATGCACCAGGGGATTCCGGGTGAGCTTGAACGGCTGGTTGTGCGCCACCCGGTACGCCTCACGCCGGGCGACCGGGCCCACTTCATCATCCGCCCACAACTCCCACGCCTCAACATCCGAGCGCCACTTCGCCGGGTACAGGGGAGGCGTGTCGGGGGAAGCTCGGTCCGCCGCCCACCGCAAGATCAGGTCACTGCCGTAGATCGGGGTTTCGCCATCGACCAGCATCGGCACGGTACCCTCCGGGCTGGCGCGCTCCATGTAACGCATTCCGCCCAGCAGAAGGTCCAGGGTGCGGTACCGCAGGCCGACCTGAGTGAGTCCCCACTCCGCCTTTTTGCAGTAGTGACTGAAGGGGATTCGCACCAGCGTCGGCAGTTCACTCATAAACCAGCCACGCGCCCGCGGCTCTTAAGCCGTCGCGAAGGGAGCCATTGCGTGGCGGCCCGCGCCGCCCGCACCGTAGCCAGCCGACCCTATGCCGTAGCGGCCTTGGGAGGCTTCGCCGCCGGCCCGTCGAGCGTCGCCTGCTTGAGCTTCTCCACCAGCGTGCCATCACGCATGCGCTCGCCGCGCACAGCCACCGGGTAGCGACCACTGATGCAGCCCATGCAGAGTTCATCGCGGGGGAAGCCAAGGGCCTCAACCATGCCGTCCTGGCTGATGTAGGCCAGGCTGTCGGCGCCGATATGATCTCGAATTTCGTCGACGGTCATGTTGGCGGCCACCAACTGGTCGCGCGTACTCATGTCAATACCCAGATAGCACGGCGCCACGATGGGCGGGCACCCGATGCGGATGTGCACCTCGCTGGCCCCGGCCTCGCGCAGCATGCGCACGATGCGACGCATGGTCGTTCCGCGCACAATCGAGTCGTCGATGAGGACGACCCGCTTGCCGTCGATGACTTGGCGCATCGGGTTGAGCTTGAGGCGGACGTTGAGTTCACGACTCTCCTGCGTCGGCATGATGAAGGTCCGGTGAACGTAACGGTTCTTCATCAGGGCCTCAGTGTACGGTACCCCGGATTCGGCGGCGTACCCCTGAGCGTGGCTTCGCCCGGAGTCGGGCACCGGCACCACCAGATCGGCCTCCACGGGCGATTCCCGCGCCAGCATCCGGCCGATGTTTTCGCGCACCTGCTGGTTCAAGCGGCCGTCCATCCAGGCGTCCGGCCGGGCGAAGTAGACGTACTCAAAGAAGCAGCGGGCCGGCTTGGGGGCGGGGTTGTGTGCCACGGATTCGATGCCTGCGGCTGTGATGCGGACCACCTCGCCGGGCTTGATGTCACGCAGCCACCGGGCGCCAACCACATC
>JBFIJP010000195.1:0-7679 GCA_041600695.1 Thermoplasmatota archaeon
CAGTTTGGTACTGGTGCGGTTGTGGTGGATGAGGCGGCTTTGAAGGCCGTAGGATGGCCGAGAGACGGCGGAGCCGGCTGTCGGCCAGTGAGCCCGGAGGGCGAACGGACAACGAGTCACGCGCGTAGCGCGTGGCTTGTGGGATCCAGACTACCCTATGGGCCCAGTTTGGTACTGGTGCGGTTGTGGTGGATGAGGCGGCTTTGAAGGCCGTAGGATGGCCGAGAGGCGGCGAAGCCGGCTGTCGGCCAGTGAGCCGAAGGCGAACGGACCACGAGCCACGCGCAGCGCGTGGCTTGTGGGATCCAGACTACCCTATGGGCCCAGTATGGTACTGGTGCGGTTGTGGTGGATGAGGCGGCTTTGAAGGCCGTAGGATGGCCGAGAGGCGGCGGAGCCGGCTGTCGGCCAGTGAGCCCGGAGGGCGAACGGACTACAAGGCCTCGCGGCGCGAGGCCTCGGGCATCCAGACTACCCTATGGGCTCAGATGTTGGAGGGGAATGGGAAAGGGGAATGGGAAAGGAAGTGGATAGAGGGACGGGGAGTGGGCTGTGGGCCTACTCTTCCTCGTCGCCGCCAGCGGCCACGGCGACCGCGGCGGTGGCAACGACATCAACGTCGCCCTCGGATTCCTCGGAGACTTCAGCCTCACCCTCAGACTCTTCGTCCTCGGTGGCTTCTGTCTCCTCGGACTCTTCACCCTCGGTCTCTTCGGCCTCGGGTTCCGGCAGGCGGATGACTGGGGTCTCGTCGACCTCGATGCTGGGGGCGGTCAGGAGTTCGCTCTTGGCGATCTCGACGCGGCGGATGGGGTGGACCTTGCGGGCTTCCTTGTAGATCTTGCCGGTCAGGTCGCCGTTGAGGATCTCCGCGAGCAGCCCGTTGAGGCTGTTCTTGGAAGCGGCTTCCTCAAGGATGCTCTTCATCATCGCGCGGATCGCCTGGATCTGGGTGGTCTGGGCGCGGCGGTCGGTGATGGCGAAGGGCTTGACGCGCAGGCGGCTGCCGTCGTTGGTCTTGAGGTCGTAGACGGCACTGATCTTGCTGTGTCCACGGCGGGTGAGGCGGCGGACGTAGTCCGTCGTCATCGTGTGGCCGATGAAGGCGGTCTTGGCCTGCAGGCCGTCGACCTGGTTGATGCGGAAGTGCAGCTTGATGTGCATCTGCTTGAAGTCGCCCGTGAGCTCCTGCATGGTCGCTTCGAGGGTGCGGCCCATGAGCTTCTCGGGTTCGTCAGCAAGGGTCTCGCCGAGGGCGGCGGTGTTGAAGGCGACCGGTGCCGTCACGCGGTACCAGTTCTTGGCCTTCCAGCGGTCCTTGACTCGGCGTGCTGCTTGGCGGGAGCGGGCTAGTGCCATGATGGTTCCTCCAGAACGATGCGGCGACCCAGCCGCCCTATTTGAGCGTGGTGGTGCCCCTAGCAGGCGGCTGGTCGGCTGCAACAGGAGAAACCCCTAATTGTCACAAATACGTGACAAACATGTGCGTGCCGACAATCCTCTGCTCACCGTGCTCGGCCGACGCGGCCGCGGCGCCATCATCGACGTCCTCGCCAGCCGGCCCGACACCCACTGGAGCGTGCGCGATCTGGCCCGCGGTGCGGGCGTCGCGGCGATGGTAGCCAGCCGAGCCGTCACTGAACTTCAGGCCTTGGGCGCCGTGGAGTACCTGCGCCCCGGGCGTGACGGCCGGGTGCGCTGGCTGGCCGACGCCCCCGCCGCCCGCGCCCTGGCCGCCATTGACCCCCCTGACCTCAGGAGGGCCGCGGCCCAAACCTTCGCCGGCGCCTACCACGCACCCAGCGGCGCACGCCGCGTCCTCCTCTGGCAAGCCGCGCACGAGAACCCTGCCGATCCCCTCGTACCGACCCGCCTGGCCATTCTGGCCCTCGACGACGACGCCGAGGAGGACGCCCTCGACGCAGCCGGGCCAGCCCTCGACGCCATCCGGGCGGCGGGCCTGCCAGCCCCCGACGTGACCACACTGCTCGCCGAATCATTGGACGACCGCGACCCGGCGGCCGCGGCCGTGCGCGCGGGGACTCCGATCGAGGCCCGCGGCCGTTAAGCGACGACCTGCTCAAGGCCAACGACAAGGGCTGGGCGGACGTGGCTTAGACGATGAAACGCAGATCCGGGCCCATTGCCATGACAGCAAGCCCGCCGAGAGCAGCTGGAATGCCCGTGATTGGGCGACGGTGCCACATGTCTACAGTCTCGCTTCATGCAGTCAAGAAGAAAGGGAGAAAAGATGAAAATGGGCCGCAAGTCCAAGGTGTGGCATTGCGATGTCTTTGCAGGCAATGGCGGGGGATCAAAATCGATCACCGTGAGCAGCTGCTTTGTGTCACCGTGGCCTGATGTTCCTGTTCACTCACCACGACGCCGACTCGCACGGGTAGTCCGTCGTCGCCTACGGGCATTACAGTAAGGCGCAAATCGTGCCCGTCCATGGGTGGGGGCGCTGTGAAATTCACATGCAGCGGGCTTGCACCACGTACCACGGCGTACACGTCTCGTTCGTCGGAGTCGCCAACGCTCAGTTGCACCTGCCGTGATCCATCGGGCCCGACGGTCCATTCGAGCGTCACGGCGACGGCAATGGACGTGTTCGTGTCCCTGCTCTGCCACGGAATGTCGATGTAGGACCACGACCTCTGGTGGTAGCCGAGGTATTCGATGTTGTGCTCGGCCGGCTCGCTCGTGATGGAGTATAGGCGCGGGCGCTCCGGCGGGGCGCATCCAAGCTCCGTGTTCAGTGGGGGCTGTACAATCTCTTCGGACTCGGCGCAGCCCGCCAGCATGGAACCGAGCACCAGTGCCCAGATGACGGATGACCGCGCCCATATCGGGCGTCGTAGCCGTTGACTTCGTTCTTGTTTCATGGTCAAACTGACTGAATGAAACATTCGGCGACACCATCAGGGTTGATTTCATATATGACCGTGCTTGTTTCCTGGGGGGTTAGAACGATGGCGACCAAGGAACTGAGATTTGCCTTCCCGGGTGCCGCCAACACGACCTGGCGAAGGATTTGCATGAGTCCTTCTAGGTGCTCCCATTGTTGCAAAGAACAGGTGCGGGCGACATCGAATTCCGTCCACCGCGCGACATCCCGGCAGGGTGGGAACCGATCACCGACGGCGTCGCACACTTCGTCCACGGGGTCTGTGCCGTGTGCGGGTAATACTTGCAACGTGGCGCAGGCAACGAATACCATCGATGAAAAGAATTCATCTGATTCCGCTCGGCACTTGGCTGCTGCCTGAGAGTACGAGGTGAGGCCTGGCGATATCCCCCCACAAGTAGGTGTGGGTACGGCACACCCTGCGCCCTGTCCGCCGCAGTTGTATGCAACGGCCACGCTGGCGTCCGGGTCAACTGCGTGCCCTGCCGCCACCAGCGCCTGCCCGTCTTTGCAGGGCAAATTGCACCAGACATCGGAGCCCCCGAAGCCTGGGTCATCGTCGTAATTTGCGCAGGAACCGGCCGCGCGGGTCGTCGTTCCATAGCCCGCTGCAAAGGGAGCCAGCAGTACCAGCAGAATGATCGCCGTTTCGTGTAGGGGTCGCATTTTCGTCATTTCCGGCCCCGGTCAAGGACTGACCAAGGAATGCGCGGGGGTTGATAGCTAGCTTCGGACAGGCGCTGGCCAGTACGGCCTGGCGAATTCCACAACGGCTTCTGGCATCGTCGCAACCACTAGTGACTGGGGAAGCGGTTTGGGATGCCACCCGAGATGGTTGGATTTCACCCGGGCGGTCATCGGTAATACCGGCTCCGCAATTGGCCGCTAGCCGGACGACGGTGGAAGCGGGGGATGATTAGGGAGGCATGGGGCTGATGCTATCGTTGAGCTGCGGCTGGCCCACCAGGCTGTCCGTGGGGCCGCCTGTTCGCCGCTTCCGGCCAGCATTCGACTAATCCCCCAGGCTAGGACGCCCTCGACGCCATCCGGGCGGCGGGCCTGCCAGCGCCCGACGTGACCACACTGCTCGCCGAATCATTGGACGACAGCGACCCGGCGGCCTCGGCCGTGCGTTCCGGGTCTCCGATTGAGCCCCCCGGCCGCTAGGCGAAAACCTGCTCCAGGCCGAAGTAGACCGCCACACCGACAGCTACCAAGACGGCGATCTTGACCACCGTAAATGCGGTCTTGACGATGAACCGCAGAACCAGCAGCCCCATCACGATGATTGCAAGCCCGATGCCGAGCGCCAGGGTGGAAACCACGTGATGGGGAGGCCCCCGGCAGGACATAGGGGTGCCGTTTGGGTGGTGGAAGCCTGGCTGGCGAAGAAGCTCGCCGCAACAACCCCAACCGATCGCCGCGTGTTCGCCGCCAGGGACACACTATCGGCTTGCGGTGTTCGACGAAGAGCAGCCGGCCGCACTCCACATGGGGCTGACCCCGGGCCCGCCCCGTGCTCCCGGCCGCGCCAGGGCACGAGATCAAGCGGAAGCCCTTTGCCCCGAAACCCGGCTGGTGGGCCGTGTGGAAGATCCTAGTGGCCGGGCTCATCGTCGTGACCGCCTCGGCGGCCGCCCAGCCGGCACTCCCCGACGATGACGGCGGCGGTCTGTTCATTACGGCGGGAAACGGCACCGGTGGACTAACCACGCGAACAGATCACATCCTCGTCCATGACTGGTCCAACGTGACTCCCGGCGAACTCCCACTGGCCCCGTCAACGCCGCGCCACCCCTACTACGTCTCCGTCGACGACCTTGACTTCACCTACGTTGTGCAACGCGACTTTGGCTTCACCGGTAACGGCGTCTTCTCCGGCCTGATCAAGTGCACCACGGGAACAACCACCAGTCCGACCAGCGCTGACATGACCGTGTGGTTGTCAAACGGGGATCAAAGGTGGCTAGTCGGTTTTGTTGAATTCGACCTTGTTTGCACGGACAGCATGACGTTCGAGGCGCCTCTCCGGCTGGCGGGCGTGGCGTTTCAGGCCAACGAAACCTTGCGCCTGACCATCCGCGCCGAAGTGCTCAACCCCGGCGGCGGGCCCGCGCCGAATCTCGCCCTCGTGGCAGGCGACGCCGCCCATCCAACCGGCCTGTTTGCGCCCTGGACGGACAAACCCCTGCTGGACGAGCTTCTGGTCAGCCGAGAATGGAACGACGAATTCATCGAGCGCGAGGCGTTCTACTACAGCACCGACGCGCCTTCCGTGACGGTTCGCGCCGCCGGCCAGATTTCCAGAGCAGAATTCGAACTGCGCATCGTCGACGCTGTCAACGAGGATCTATACTACTCGACCGCCGTCGACGCGTCGGATGAGGACGCGCCGCGCACCTTCGATCGCCCCGCCACTCTGGCCGCCGGTGAGGGAACGAGGTGGCGCGTTGAGGTAGATGGCTTCGGCTTTGCCTCCGGCCACCTGGCCCTTAGTGTGACGCCCATCCTGGAACTGCCGGAGGAACTGGCGCCCCTGCCCACCAACGAAACCGGCTCGCCCGTCGCGAACCGCACCATGCAGCCCCCCGGCGAAAACCAGCCTCCGGACGGCGAACCGGCGAACCGAGGCAGCCCCCTTCCGCTCGCCGCCGCACTCGTCGCCATCGCTTACGCGGCGCGGCAAAGAAGGTGACGGACCGGCCGGCCTGGACGAGTCCTCGGCTACGCCACGAACAGTACCACTCTCGTCTTGCCCGGGAAACCGTTGAGCTGCGGCTAGACCGCCGGGAGGGGGCCGGGGACCGTACGCCCGGCGCGCTTCCGGCCAGCATTCGACGAATCCCACAGGCTCTTCATATGCCAACAGATGGCGTTCTTCCCCATGGAACGTGCAAAACGAGGATTCCAACTTGGTCTCATTATTGGCCTGCTCGTCGTGGGTGCAACCGGTGCGTTGGCCTGGGCCGGCGCGCAAGATGATCGTGTCTGGATTCCTGAGCCGACGCCGGGCAGCACCTGGAGGTACGAGGTCAATGGCGGCGGGCAGCATGTCGAATCGTGGGCGTGGAGCCACGTTGAGGCGGTCCGCTCGGCGGACGGGACGTTCGTGGCGGCCCGATTCTTGGAACAGGTTCGGCCAATCTCCTGGTCCGGGTGGGATGCGGCGGGAACCGAAGCCACCCGTTATGCAATGGACCGGCACGGCCAACTCGTCGCGGGCATCTACAATTGGACGGATCAGGGCTCGTTCACGAATGCGATTGCGGGCCCCCTGGCCACGCGGCACGAACGGCAATCGACGGGGGCCGTGGAAATCTGGCCCTTTGCTGGGCCTTTCTGCCCGCTTCCCGTGTTCCAGGACGAGCAGCGGCTGGACCCCCGGCGGCCCGTCGGCGACTTGTGCCCTGGCGCCGGTGTATGGACGCCCGTGGCAGAGATGGTGTTTGCCGAATCCACCGCGCACGGATACGAATCCGAACACGATGGCACGGCCTGGTTCATCGAAGGCTTGCCCGTCCCCGTTCGCTGGGAACGGGACGGCATTATGTACGAATTGCTCGATTACGAGTGGACCGACGATGCGTGGAACTGGCACGTAGATCTGCCCCCAGCCGACGCTTGGCAGCCCGTCAAGCAGGGCCCCGTTCATCCGTGGGGGCCCGATGAGACCGGCATCCAGCACCCGTTCCCGCTTTCCCTGGCGTACGAAACGGCGATGTCGGACCCCACGTTTACAGACCTCCAAGGGTACCTCGTTGAACATCCCCGCGCAGTCGCCGTGCAGGGGCTGATTGCGGAATACGAGGACGACGAAAATCGAGGCGACTGGCTGTCTGGCTTCGTTTTGACGGATGGCGACGAGCTGTTCGCCTGGGCCGCCATTCACCGCGTGGACCAGACCATCACGCACGCCGTCAACGGCCTGCTGGGCGACACGGATGTGCGCGTGCCGCTCGCGTACGTCAGTGTGCGAGCCGACCATTCCCCCGGCTTCGGCGACCCGCAACGGTTGCCTGCCCAAATGCCAACCGTGGCGGCCACGCTGGCCCGCGAAGAGGAGGCCCATGGCCCTGGTCGGCCCAACGAAGCATGGAGCTTCCAAGCCATATGCCTCGAATCATGCGATGGGCCACGGTGGCTGGTGCAGGCAGGAGCCGCCAAGGCCGACCAGGACTTCTTTGGTGTGATCGCAGCCAACATTGGGCCGTTTGGGCCTGTCACCTCCAGCGCACGCCTGGCAATGGCGGACGACCTGGGACGCACCCTTGCCCTGGGCGACGGCGCCGCGGTCGTCGATACCCAAGTCCGAACCGGGACGACCGCAGCTGAGGGACCCACGATTTTGCCTAGCCCTGGAATCAACACCCGCGTGCCGGCTGCAATCGGTTTGGTCGCGGTCGCCGCGGCATTCGTTGCGTTGGCGCCCAAGCTCAAGGCCGCCACCCTCGGACTCTTCACCCGCCTGCTGCCCCAGCGGATCGCCGAGCACCCTTCCCGGCAGAGCATCCTCGATGCCGTCGCCGCAGAGCCCGGCATCCACCAAGAGGAACTCAGCCGCCGAACGGGCCTGCTGGGCGGCACACTGGAACACCACCTCCGGGCCTTGGTGCGTGCAGAACGCCTCCAGGTCGTCCACGCCGGCGGCTACAAGTGCCTGTTTCCCTCCGGCACGCCTCGGCAGGCGCTCGCGGCGGGCCCGGTTCTGCGAGCGGCGACCGCCCAGCAGATCCTCCACCGCGTGCAGAAGGCCCCGGGTATCACGCAGCGG
>JBFIJP010000196.1:0-7666 GCA_041600695.1 Thermoplasmatota archaeon
AGCGGCTTCCAGTCCACGTGTGTGCCGTTGCTGCTGTAAAGGTCAGCCACCTCAAACCCGAAGTCGCCGCGGCGCAACTCGGTGTGTCGCGTACTGACGAAGGGATCGTAGTCGAGGCAAATCGTCGCCGTGGGCTCGCGACCGATCAGCCACGGGCCGGCGCCCAGAAGCGGCGTCGACTGGCCGATGCGCATGCCGTGCACGATCGTCAACGTCGGAGCCAGGTCCGTCTTGTTGTCCAGCGATAGTCCAGTGTGAAGCGGCGTCGTCAGCTGGCGGAGGGAGGTTTCGTCGTAGTCGTCGAGTTCTGGCTCCAGGCCGCCCATTTTGCCCAACTGCTCATGGATGGCAAAGATGCGCTGGGGGACAACTACGTAGTCGGTGACCGGGCCGTGCTCGCGGCGGCCGCGTATGCGCTGGACGACGCCGATGTCAAGAAGGCGGTCAACGTGCTCCTGGGCCGTCTGCCTCGCCATCTTCAACTGCGACGCGATTTCCTCAATATAGTGGGCGTGCACCAAGAAATGCAGTAGCTTCAAACGCTTGGCGTTGCCAAGCACCTTGAGGTTGTGGGCTAGCCCCTCCAGCTCGTCTCCCAGGGCGTCCTTGTCCCCTGCAATGCCCGCCATATCTGTTGCCTCAGTGCCCACGTTGCCCGGAACCGCCATACACTGAAGAAGGCTCTTGTCGCGAAGAGCATCCGTTGTGCGCAGGGCACCGTTTGGTCAGGTTGGTCATCATGCCCCGACGCCCTTGTGGGTGGGCTGACCCTGCTCTACACCCCGGGCCAATTCCACGGCTGCTGCTGCCTGGAGGGTCGCCCGCATCTCCGCTGCACTCTGGAAGCGGTCCTCCGGGGCCTTGGCCAACGCCCGCTCCAGGAAAGGCCGGATCCACGCGGGCTGGCCGTCTAGGCTGAGTTCCGGAGGGCCATCCAGGATGAGTTGCCGCAACTGGAAATCGTCTCGTCCGGCGATGCGCAGGTAGAACCGGCCGGTGAGCAACTGGTAGAAGACCACGCCCACCGCGTACAGGTCGCTGCGGGCGTCCACGTCGCGACCCCGGACCTGCTCGGGACTCATGTAAAGCAGGGTCCCCAGCGCGCCCCCCTCCAGGCCCGTGGAGTCCGGGCGGGCCTCGCGGGCCACGCCGAAGTCGGCGAGCTTGATGGCGCCACCCTTGGTCAGCAGGATGTTCTCGGGCTTGATGTCGCGATGGACCACTTCCTTGGCGTGGGCCGCGTCCAGGGCGCTCAGCATCTGGTCCAGGATGGCCGTGGCGCTGTAGGCCTCCATGCGGCCGCGGCGCTGGAGAAGGCCATGCAGGTTGCCGCCGTCGGCGAACTCCATGACAATGAGTGCCTCCTGCGGCGCCTCGGCCATGTCGTAGATGCTGATGATGTTTGGATGACGGATGCTTCCGGCAATTCTGGCCTCGCGCATGAGCAACTTGGCCGCCCGGCCGCCAAACACGGCGGTGCCAACGACCTTGACGACCACGTCGCGGTCCAACTTCTCGTCGTGGGCCAGGTAGGCTCGTCCGTGGGCGCCCTCCCCCAGCAGGCGCTCGATGCGGTAGCGGTCAAGCAGGCGCACGCCGGCGGCAGCCCGGGTCGATTTGGCCAATTCGCCGCCGCTGCGACCCAGTGTCTGGCGCACCATGTAGGCCATCACCTGATGCTCGCGGTCGCTGATCCCGAGGCTCCGGCGCAGGCGCTGCAATTCACGATCCGGGTCGCCGGAGGAGCCGGTCAGGGCGCGTTCCAGGCTGGCTCGGTAGACGTCCAGCTTGCGCTGGTACAGGAAGGCATCCCGATCCCCTTCGGAGGGGCCCAGGCGTGCCTCCATGCGGCTGCGGCCGACCATGACAAGGGAGGCAAGTGCAACGCCGCCGGTCGCCGAGGCGCCAGGCCAGAACGTGCCACCTCCGAGCCATCCAAGCACAGCGATCGTGCACCCCCCGAGCGCAAGCAGCGCCGCCACTGCGGGCGCCGCGACCTTCTGGATGCGAAGGTCGAAATCAAAGAGTTCGCGGCGTGCCAGGGCAACGGTCAGTGCTGCCACCGCCGCCATGCGCCACAAGCCGAGTCCGTAAAACGGGTACCCCGCGGCACCGGCGGCGTGCTCGGCCGCTGCGGCAGCCATGGGTAGAAGAAGCGCCGCCAGCAGCCGCCCGTCGAGCTCCTCCAGGCCCACTGGTCGGGCGAGCACCCGGGCGGCAACGGCCAGTTGGACAAGGACGCCCAGTGCCAGCGTGGCGACAAGCAACGGTTCGCTCAGCCCGGGCCCGGAGGTGAGCGTCTGTCCAGACGTAAAGAAAAGGAAATTCCTAGTAGAATCAAATCCTGCGTACAGGCCCAGCGCGATCAGGATGGCGCGGGCGTCCTTGCGCGGCGACCCTGGCGGCGACGTCGCGTGGCGTACGGCGGCCAAGGCCAGACCGCCATACAGCAGCAGCTTGAACGGAACCACATACAGGGGAACGGCCGCCGGACCAAGCACGATTCGCAGGTCGCTGCCGGAACCGGAAGCCTCGGCCAGGATCAACTCCGGCCAAAACAGCCGCACGGCGGCACCCGCCACCGCGATCACCATGCTGGCAGCCGTGATCAGACCCGTCCAGCGGCGCCGGTACACGAGCGCCACGAAGCGGCCCAGGAACAGGATCATGATGGGGTAGATGCCGTGCAGCCCCAGGAGGCTGAACCGGACCGCCCACAGGGGCCGGCCGAGCACATCAGCCAGATTGGCCACCAGAACCTGGGCACCCCAGGCCATGGTGAAGAGCGCGAAAAAGACCGTTTCGTTGCCCCGGGGCCGCAGCGCCAGCACCAGGCTTCCAAGCACGAGGAGGGCTACGCCCGAGGCAAGTGTTAGGGTCCAGTCGATGGGGATGGACATGGCAAGCACCCCTTTCTTACGCAGGTGCCGGCGGTTCTGCCATAAGGTGATACGACACGGGGTCAGCAAACTGCACGGCGAAAGCGCTCGCCAGCCATTGAATCAGGAAAAGCATGACTTCCCTGGGAATTCGCAGCGGGTTGCTTGACCCTTCAATCTTTTCACTGATGCCGTGCACCAGTGGCTTGGTCTGCTCGCGGGCCTCCTCCGGACACGACGGCTTGCAGACGCCGTCAAAGAAGAAGCCCTGTTCAAAGCCGAGCGAAGGCGCGCTCCACCCCGAGTCGTAGCGCAACGAAACAACCACGCCATAGGTTCCAGGCTCCGGGTCCCGGAGCACCAGCTCGGCCGAGCCGTCCTGGGCACGCACGCCGGCCACGAAGTTGTCACAGGGGCGCCAGACGGACAGGCGAAGATCGGGGAATCCACCTTGGGCCATGGGGCCGGGCTCGAACAGGGACAGGTAGATGGCGGCTGGCGCCGGGTCCGGCACATGCATGAGGTACACGTCGTTGTTGTCCTCTGGCGGCACCAGTCGGCCACGGATCATACCGCGGGCATCAATGGGCAGTTCGCGCGTGGCTGCATAGCAGTGGTCCTCTGCGTCCCCCGGCTTGCCTCCGTCGGCCTGGCAGGCGCCCGGGCCAATGAGTGAAAGCGCGTTGCCCACAGCGAAGTCCGCCTGCCGGCAGGCTTGCCCTAGCCGGTCGTCCGCAACGCCCGTGCCAGTGCTAAACAGAAGGACCGCCACCAGCGCGATGGTCCATGTGCGTCGAAAGATGGCCGCCGGGGCCAACGTGTGCTTGAACATCTCCTACCACCTACCCCTTTGCCAGCAAAGGCATCGTGCGAGCAAAGAGGAATCAGAATTTAGGACGCAAGGGCACCAGATTGACCTGTCGGTGCCTCAGCTTCGAGGCGGGCCAGTTCCGACGATGCCGCCTGGCGCAGGAGACTGCGCATCTCCGCGGCGCTCTGGAAGCGGTCATCGGGGGACTTCGCCAGTGCACGTGCCAGGAGGGGCTCGACCCAGGCTGGGAAGCCCGCCAGCGCCAACTGGGGTGGCTCCTCCAGGATCAACCGCCGGACCTGGAAGTCATCGCGTCCGGCGATGCGCAGGTAGAATCGGCCGGTGAGCAACTGGTAAAAGACCACGCCCACCGCATAAAGGTCGCTGCGCGCATCCACATCAATTCCGCGGACTTGCTCCGGGCTCATGTAAAGAAGCGTGCCCAAGGCACCGCCCTCCAGGCCTGTGGCGTCCGGGCGGGCGTCGCGCGCCACACCAAAGTCGGCGAGCTTGATGGCGCCACCTTTGGTCAGGAGGATGTTCTCCGGCTTGATGTCCCTGTGCACGACGCCCTTGGCGTGCGCTGCCTCCAGCCCGGCCAGGATCTGGTCCAGCAGGTAGGCGGCCTGGTATAGGTCCAGGCGGCGGCGGCGCAGAAGGCCGTGCAGGTTGCCGCCGTCTGCGTATTCCATGACGATGAAAGCTTCCTGCGGGCCTTCCGTCATGTCGAAGATGCTGATGATGTTGGGGTGCTGGATGCTGCCTGCAATGCGCGCCTCACGCATGAGCAACTTGGCGGCCCGGCCCCCGAAGACAACCGTTCCCACGGCCTTGACCACGACTTCACGGCTCAGCTTCTCGTCGTGTGCAAGATAGGCTCGTCCGTGGGCTCCCTCGCCCAGGAGGCGGTCCACGCGGTACCGGTCAAGGAGCATGGCGCCCGGGCCCGCCCGGGGTCCCTGATCGGGGTCCGTGGTGGCGCGGCGACCCATGGTCTGGCGAACCATGTATTCAATGATCGCATGTTCGCGGTCGGTGATGCCAAGGCTCCGCCGCAGCCGGCGCAATTCGCCTGCATCGGTGGGCTGCCGGGCCGCCAGGATCTGTTCCAGCGTACCCCGGTAAACTTCCAGTTTGCGCTGGTAGAGGAATTCCGTTTCCTCTCGCGTGGCAGGGAAGACCACCTTGCCAAGTCCGGGCCCTGCCAACAGGGTTGCGCCGGCAAGCGCCGCCCCGCCGGCAAGGGGGTACGCAGGAGCCCAGCCGCCCCACGCGACACCGACAAAAACCGAACCGAGGATGCCGGCCGCCAAGAGGAAGCCCGCTGCGACAGGGGCAACCAACCGGGACAACCGGACCTCCAGATCGAACAGGTGGTGCCGCGCCAGTGTGTACGTCAGGATGCCCACGCAGAGGATGCGCAACGGGAACAGAGCGTAGATGGAGCCGCTCTCGCTGACAATGTACTCAATGGCAGCAATGGCGGCTGGCAGAACGAAGGCCGCCACTAGGGGCAAATCAACGTTTTCCGGCCTGGCTGGCCGAACGACCAAATGCAAGGCCAGTGCCAGTAGCAGCAGTTCTCCAGCGCCAAAGAGGGGAACGCGGGCCGCCTTGCTGGCCGCGTCGATGTCGAAGTAGCCGGGCAGGTCAAGGAACGTGAGCAGGTTGTTGGTGACGGCGTAGCCAAGGAAAATGACGAACGCCAGCAGCAGGCCGCGCGCCTGGTGCCTCGGCGACCCCACCGGGGCGCGCCGGTAACGGGCGTAAAGCGAGGCGAGGCTCAGGTAGTACACCACGTAAAGCGGGAGGTTGACCAGGAGGAATTCAAGCGGGATGAGTCCCCACGTCAGTTCGCCGGTCTCCAGGCGTGTCCCGGTGGCCAGCTTCATCAAGTGAGGAGTGACCAGGAGCGTCCCCCAGGCGGCTACCGCGCTCACGCCCGCCACGACCACGGCCGGGGAAATCCAGCGCCGGTCGAGGCTGGCCACGAAAAGGCTCAGCAAGACGGCGGTGGCCGGCACGAGGGCCAGGTTCACTTGGGCCCCGATGGTCAGGATTTGGGCCGAATCGGTTGCCCGACCGATGTGGACCGACACCGTCTGCAAGGCCCAAACCACCGCAAAGAGTCCAAACAGAATTTGCTCCCGCCGCGCGGGCCGCAGCGCCAACAGGACGACTCCGAGGGCAATCAGCGGAATGGCGGCAGCAAGGGCCAGCGTGGATTGGAGGTCAGCGGTCATGGGCTTGGGGACGCCTGGAGGTGATTTGTGCTACTCCGTGGTGGCAACGATTCGGTAGTGAACGGGTAGTGTCTGGGCCACCGGTTGATTGACAGCCGTAGGGTCCAGAAGCCACTCCAACAGGGCTTCGAGGATATGGGCGCAGGACCTCACATTGGGCTGTGGTGGCACATCGTTGCCCGTGCAGGCGACAATCATAGCAACCATGGCGCTGATGAAGGTCCCGGCCGCCCCGAAGAAGCAGAGGGCGGAATCAACGGGCAGGGTGATCTGGATGCCCCAAACGCAGGCGCCCAGGTTTTTCGACAGGCCACAGTAGGGCTGGCACATCATGGGTATTCCGGCGCCGATGTCGATGCCCGCCCCGTCATCCACGGCGCGCTGCTGGCCAGCAGCGGTCTGGACGGACACTTGTGTACCATAGGCCAGGCGGACGCCAACATCGTAGGTTCCCGGCGGCAGCCCGTTCAGGGAAACCGAGTCTGTGTCCGACGGCAGACCAAACAGGTACTGCGTGTTTTGGCCGTAGGTGTGTGTGCCAACGGCTGTTCCGCAGGCGCCGGCGGTCACGGGGCGCACCTCCACGAGGATGTCCGCACCGGCGGCCAGTGTGGTCGAGTGGGGTTTTTCCAGCGTTACTGTGGTGTTCCCGGTCAGTTCCAGGGTGTAGTGGTCCTCCTCGTCGTCGACAGGCACAAGGAGGCCATTTTGTGAGTATTGCTCGGGCACCGGCCGGTCTGCTTCGCCGCACACGTCCGGTGCGTCGCCCGCGCGGCCGCCGTCGCTGAACTGGTACTGGCACAACAGGGTCCCGAAGGCGTCCAACGGCGCCTGGGTGCAGTTCTCTGCCATTTGTTCCTCAACCAGGCTTGCCTGGACGGGCAGGAGGGCCACGAGAAGCGCCGTGAAGAGAAGCGGGGATCGCATTTGCACCACCATGCCGGATGGCCCCGCCCGAAGGGGTCGAGGGCCATGCACGCATGTGGCAAATGGATGGGTGGCTTATAGAAACAAGTGTCTGGACAGGGCCTGCACCGGCAGGGCACTGGCTGCCCACTGGCACCGTGCTGCCACGGCGCAGGCTTTTGCCTGCTCGCGCAGCAGCGGGGCTTCTATGCCTTCATATTGATTCGCGGGGGTCTTCGGTTGTCTTCTGGCATCGGGGCCTTGGTCCCGGGCTGGTCGATCAACCAGCAGCAAACCGGCCCGGGGATCCCATGTCTCCGGGCCTGCCCATTGGATTTCCAGCCACGGTGGTGGTAGGATCCTTGGACATCCGTCCGGGGCGCGGCTTGGCAGGCGGGGGCATTGGACCGCATCCCCGCCTGCCAGGCCCATTGCTTCTTTTCTTTCGTATTTTAGCTGCCCAGGCGGGCCAGAACCTCGTTTTGCAACACGCGGGCCTGGCTTGGGTCAATGTCAAGCTTCCGCTGCAAGCGGGTAAGCACGCTGCGTTCCTGTGATGTGACGTGGCCGTCCCACAGGATTCCTTCCAGGGCCGCCCGATAGACCTCCACCCTGCGCGCCGCCAGGTGTTCGGGTGCCGCAACGCCCGGCAGGAGCCGATCTGCCAGTCGCTCGGCCGCGTGCTGGATGGGTCGCAATGCAAGCGTGATGACGCCCGCGGCCAGCACGCCGAGGACCGGTCCCGGGACGGGCACGTACTGTTCGAGGATTTCGCTGGCGGCGAAGAAGCAGGCCGCAAACACGGAGGCCACGGAGCCGTGCCGCAC
>JBFIJP010000197.1:0-7652 GCA_041600695.1 Thermoplasmatota archaeon
CCTGTACGCCAGCGGCGCCAACACGCAGGTGATCGCACTGGCGCGGGGACGCTACCGCGTCTTCGGCGAGACCCTGGACATTGGCATCGGCAATGCCCTGGACAAGTTCGCCCGCGACAATGGCATCCCGTTTCCGGGCGGGCCGCGCATCGAGCAGGCGGCGGCCCGTTCCGGTGCCGACCGGTTCCAGTCGCTGCCGTACACGGTGAAGGGAATGGATCTCAGCTTCGCGGGCATGGCGACGGCTGCCCAGCGCCTCGTGGACAAGGGCGTGCCCTTCGAGGATGTCTGTTTCAGCCTCCAGGAAACTGCCTTCGCGGCGTTATGTGAGGTGGCCGAGCGCGCCCTGGCCCACACGGGCAAGGACGAACTGGTTCTTGGTGGTGGAGTGGCGTGCAACAGTCGCCTCCAGGAAATGGCCCGCACCATGGCCGAGGCCAGGGGTGCGTCCTACTTCTGCCCGCCTAGGCCCGTGCTCATTGACAATGGAGCTATGATTGCCTGGTCCGGTCTGCGTCGGTTGCGGGCGGGGCAATCGACGGCCCTGGCTGAGAGTACGGTGATGCCGCACCAGCGGACGGATCACGTGGAGGTGGTTGTTTGAGGCGGATTCAGGTTTGGTCGACCGGAGGCCGGCCTGGGGGGTCGAGGGGGGCGAAGCCCCCTCGGGTGGCGATGATTGCCTGGTCGGGCCTGCGGCGGCTGCGGGCGGGGCAATCGACGGCCCTGGCTGAGAGTACGGTGATGCCGCACCAGCGGACCAATCACGTGGAGGTGGTTGCGTGAGTGCACGGTTTTCCCCGGTGCACGGCGCGGAGGCCACGGTGCAACTGGGTGACTTCCTGGGGCAGTCGGTCCTAAACAAGGTGCGCACTCCCAAGGGGTATCGCATCCAGGCCCTGGATGATCGGCTGCGCGATGAACGAACCCGCGACGAGGCCCAACTGCTCATGGCGGCCCGGCGCGCCGGCGTGCCTGTGCCCATTGTGTATGACGTCGACCGTGCCCAGGCCACCATCACGCTTGAACTGGTTCCCGGCAAGGTCCTGCGCCGCGTCCTGGAGCGCGACGACGACCAGGTGGCCGCCGTGCGGCTGGCAACCCTGGGGCGCCACACGGCCGCACTCCACAACGCGGGACTCACCCATGGCGACCTGACCACCAGCAATGTGCTGGTTCCGGCAGGGGCCTCGCCGTCGGATCTGGTTCTGATCGACTTTGGCCTGGGGCAATTTACCCGGGAGCACGAACCCCGCGGCGTCGATCTTCACCTCATCGAGGAGGCCCTGGAGGCGACCGACGACCGGGCGCAGCAACTGTTTGCGATGTTCCTGGCCGGTTACGCGCGCGCCGCTGAGGGTGCCGAGGCAACCATTCGACGCCTTGAAGGGATTCGGCAACGTGGGCGCTACCGATGACCCCCCAAACGCCGCCCCCGGAGCCGGCCCCTAGGCCCACCGAGCCGGCGGCCCGGCCCCAGTCCATTACGTTCGTCACCGGCAACGCCGGCAAGGTGGCCGAATTGCAGGAACTGCTGGACCCGCTGGGGATCTCCTTGGTCGCCGACGATCGCGGCTACCCGGAAATCCAGCATGAGCAACTGGCGGGGGTCGCCCAGGCGGGCGCCGGCTACCTCCTGGCCACGGGTCTCGAACCGCCCTTCATCCTGGAGGACTCGGGCCTCTTCGTGACGGCGCTCAAGGGATTCCCCGGCGTCTACAGCCGTCACGCCCTGGACACCATCGGCTGCCAGGGGCTCCTGGCCCTGCTCAGGGATGTGGAGTTGGAGAGCCGCAGCGCAGCGTTCCAGGCCAACGTATGCTACGTGGACCCTCACGGGCGGCCCCACCACTTCTCCGGCACCTGTCGGGGCCGCATCGCCGAGCGGACCGCCGGCAGCGGCGGCTTCGGATTCGATCCGATCTTCATTCCCGACGACACACCCTCGGGCGCCCGGCCTGCCCAGACGTTTGGCGAGATGGAGCAGGCGCAGAAGAACCAGGTCAGCCACCGCGCCCGGGCCGGACAGGCGCTGGCAGCATGGCTCCAGGCGCCCGCCAAAGCACCTGGAGAGCCATAACGCGCCCTCCTGTTGCGCCCCGCTGGGAAACGGCAAGTGGATAAACATCGGACAACTTCGTAGCCCTGGATGGCTCGGTCCACTGGAAGACGCGCCACAGGCGCGGTCCTGTTTATCCTGTCCGTCGCGGCCGTCCTGGCCTTCGTGTTCCTCCTCTTTTCAGAGGCGAACAGCGTCGATGTTGCAGGTGTGGGCAGCATTCCGACCATGGCGGTCGTCGTAGCCGCGGCACTCGCCATCGTCGCCTTGCTGTTATTGATTCTCATGGTCACCGGCCGATGGGACCAGCAGGAGGAAACGGCGGGCGCCGCCGAGGCCTTCTTCATCCCCCAGGACGCCATGGAGGCCCAGGACGCGGCGCGCGCAGAAACGTTCGACGCGGCGTTCGCCAAGGAGGCGCCCCGCCCCGCCCCTGCTCCCCGCGCGCCCGCGGCGATCTGGGCGGCCCAGGGTGCTGATGCCATTGACGTGGGTGGCGGCCTCGTGGTCTATGATCTCGGCGGCATCCCCGTCGACACCCGCGCATGGGGGACGACGGCCACCACGGCCGACGGCCGCGTGCACAGCTTCCACTTCCCCCGCAGCGTCGAGCGCGGCGTCTACGTCAACGACTACATCCAGATCGCAGACGGCGCCGAGCGGCTCAAGCTGCGAACACTTCTTGCCGGGCCCCGGGAGATCGGCGCTCCGGCACCCGCGCGCCCGGCGCGCCCCGCGGCGACCCCCGCCCGGGGAACGGTGGCCCCGCCTCCCGCCCCGCTGATGGAGAGGCCTGCGAGCGTCTGGGATATCCCGCCCAAGGCCCGTGCCCCGTCCGCCGCCCGCGAATTGCCGGGTGACCGTTTCATGCGCGACCTCGAGAGCCGGTTCACGCAGCCCGCCCCCGTCACGACGGCCGAGGAGACGGACGTTTTCTACGACTACCCGGGCGATATCCACAACGTTTCCGAGGTCGAAGGCATTGGTCCCGTGAATGCGGAGAAGCTGCGGCAGCTTGGCATCAAGACGACGGCCCGGCTTTGCTATGAGGATGCGGCGTCGCTTGCCGAGCGGCTCGATGTCCCGTTCAAGCGCGTCGAGCAGTGGCAGGCGATGGCCGAATTGATGAAGATCAATGGCGTTGGTCCCCAGTATGCCGAGGCCCTGGCACGCGCCGGGATCAGCGGTATTCAGGAACTCAAGCGGCGCAGCGCCAGGGCGGTGGCCGATCAGGTCAACGATTACCTCGCCAAGCTGGAAACCAATGTGCTGGGCACGGCGGTGACCGAGAAGCGCGTTGAGTCCTGGCAGACGGCGTCCAAGCAGATGCGCCGGGTTCGCCAGCGGATTCCCGAGTTGTAATCCCCGCGCAGGGGCACGCTCTGGGCCCCCGGGCACTTTTTGGACGCAGGCCTGGCGCGCTCCATACCTCCGGGCCGGAGGTGCAGCGGGGCTTCTGTCCAATTCGCTGAAGGTGAAGGGAACCTCGGCCGATGCTCCACGGCACCCCCATGGGGCTCCGGGGGCGTCCAGGTCGCTCCGGGCCGTGGTTGGTGCCCCGTGGTTGACCGATGGCCCTAAGCCAACGTGCGTGCCATGCCTTGACGTGGAATGGCCCCAAGGCCTGGCCGACCGGCGGTTCGACCTTCTGGTAATCGGCGGGGGCATCAATGGAGCAGGAATTGCGCGTGACGCCGCGATGCGGGGCCTGGACGTGTTGCTGGTGGACGCCAACGACTGGGGCTGGGCTACCAGCTCCAAGAGCAGCATGCTGGCCCACGGGGGGCTGCGCTACCTGGAGATGTTCGAGTTTGGCTTGGTTCACGAGGCGCTCCAGGACCGGGAGAGGATGCTTCGGCAGGCGCCTCATCTGGTTCGGCCACTGAAGTTCCTCTACCCGATCTATCCGCATGTGGCTGCCCGCCGGACGGTCCGCGTGGGGCTGTGGCTGTATGACATGCTGAGCCACGGCAAGTCGCTGCCCAAGCGGCGCTATTACAAGCGGGAGGAAACCCTGCGTTTGGCGGCGGGTCTGAACCCCGACGGCCTGCGGGGTGGCGCCACGTATTACGATGGCCAAATCCGCTCCGTGGAGCGGCTCATTGCGGAGCTGGTCTGGGATGCCAAGGCCCATGGGGCGATCTGTCTCAACCATACGCGCGTGGCTGATCTGGTGGTGGAGGCCAACCGGACGCCTGAGCAGGATGTGGTTGGCACTCCCCATCGGCGCTGTACGGGTGCTGTTCTGGAGGCGAGCGACGGGCAGCGCATCCGCGTGCACGCCCGAACCACCATCAACGCGGCGGGGACCTGGATTGACGATGTCCTAGGCCCGCTGGCGGCGGGGCGGCCCGCCAAGGTTCGTAAAACGAAGGGTATCCATGTGGTTGTCCCCCGCTTCTGCGAGGTGGCGTTGATTGTCAAGGCGGCCCGCGACGGGCGTACCTTCTTCATCCTGCCCTGGCAGGAGCATTGCATCATTGGCACCACGGACACCGACTTCCGGGGCGATGCCGGCAACGCGGTGGCGCGTCCTGACGAGGTGGAATATTTGTTGGATGAGGCGCGTCGGTACTTCCCGGATGGGCCCCTCACGCTGACCGATGTGCGCTACACGTACGCGGGTGTGCGTGCCTTGGTGAACCAGGAGGGGCTAACGGAATCCAACGTGACTCGCAGGCACATCATTTACGACCACGCCAAGCGGGACGGGGTTCGGGATCTGCTCAGCCTACAGGGGGGCAAGATCACGACCTACCGGAGCCTGGCAGAGGAGGCCGTGGATCAGGTTTGTCTGGCCCACGGCCGCAAGGGGCTGGCCAAGCTGCACCCCACCCGTTTGGGGACTCTTCCTGGCGGCCCCGCCGTGGAATGGAGTGCCTTCCGCGCCGCGGCGCTGGCCGAGGGGCAGGCCCTGGGTTTGGCGGAGATCGCCGTGGCCCATCTGGTTGACACCTACGGGGCCCGCTGGCGAGACGTTGTCGCCGCGGACGACGGCCCCGACGGCCGGGACCCGGTGTCCCGTCGGCTGCCCCACCTCTGGTGTGAGGTGGCCTATGCCGTGCTGGAGGAGGACGCCCGCACCGTAGGTGACGTGATGCTGCGCCGTACCAACATGGGCCTGGCGGCGGACGGCAATCCACGTGCGGCCAACCGGGTCGCCCGGCGCATGGCCGAGTACCTTGGGTGGGACGAGGCGCAGGTGGCCGCGGAACTGGATGCCTACTATCGGGAGTCGCGGGTGTTCCATATTCACGAGCGGACGCCCGGCCCCGAGGACCGCTCCGTTGCGGCGGCACCGCCCTCCGAGCCCATGGGAGTTACCCGACGTGCACGCCCTGGCGGTCTTGCGTAGGTTCGTCTTGGCGTGGCGGGCAGCAGCGGCAAGTGACGATGGCGGCCGGGGGTGGCGCTTGTTAGGCCCCGTTACGCCTTGTGCTCCACACGCCCCATTTGCGCCGCATGCCCCACTCTGCTAGCGGGCCTCGGTCCCCTGCTCGGGACTGAACCCTTCCAGGCACGGCTAAAGGGTCTCGGGCAGCACAATCAGGGTACAGGACGGCCCGATCGGCGCCAGGCGCCCCCGGGCTCCGGTGAACCATGGCTGAATCCTACATGCTGCCTGACGAGGACGAGCGCCTGCAAGCCCTCCGGTCGCTGGCGCTCCTCGACACGCAACCCGAAGAGCGGTTTGATCGAGTAACGCGCCTGACGGCCCAATTGCTGGAGGTGCCCGTAGCGATCATTTCGCTGGTTGATCGCGACCGCGAGTGGTTCAAGTCCGTGCATGGCACGGCCCTGCGCAGCACCGCGCGCCGGCATTCTCCCGCGAGCCTGGCCCTGCGGGAGTCCGTTCCGCTGATTCTTCCGAATCTCCAGGCCGACGAAACCTGGAAGCAGTACGGTTTGCTTGAGGTGCACCGCGACTTGCGTTTCTACCTGGCCCGGCCCCTGCACGGCCCCGGCGGTTACCTGATTGGAACCCTGACAGCGCTCGATTCCCGAGCGCGGCGGCCCACGCCGGCACAGATGCAGGCCCTGGAGGATTTGGCGCGCATTGCTGAACACGAAATCAATGCCGGCAACATCCTGGCCGCGCGTGAGGAGCTCAACGACGTGCGCGCGGCCGTTGCCGACGAGGGCCGTTTCCTGCAGAACGTCATCGACCAACTTCCCGTACAAATCGCCGTTCTGGACGCCGCGGGCCAGATCGAGCGCAGCAACGAGTCTTGGCGCAGGTTTGCCGCCGAGAACGGCATGGCCAACCCTGATCTCGCCATCGGTCGGTCGTACGCTGATGTCATCCAGAACGTCAAGGGTGAACTGGGCAAGCAGGCGTGGCGGGTAGGAAATGTACTCAAGGAGGTCCAGGCCGGCCGGCGCGACCATGCGGCCATGGACCTCGCCTGCCACACCTTGGATGGTCCCCGCTGGTTCCGGGCAGAGATCTTCCGCGAGGGCGGCCGGGGCGACACCCGCATCGTGGTGGTCCACGAGGACACGACCGACCAGCACCTGGTGGATGACGCCGAGCGCACCGCCCTGGAGCAGCAACTGGAACTCCAGCAACTCAAGGCCATGGACCGGTTCAAGGGACACCTGATCCAGGCGGTCAGCCGGGAATTCAACCAGCCGTTGACTCCGATCCGTCTCCAACTGCACCTGCTGCGGGAACAACCCAACGACCCCGAACGGCGGGACAAGGCGCTGGAGATCCTGGATCGCAGCGTCGACCGGTGGGCCGGCCTGGTAGAGCAGTTGCTCGACATTCTGCGCCTGCAGGACGTCCGCCGCCCCATGCAGCGGGTCCCCCTGGACCTGCGTGGGCTGGTGGCCGATGTGGTCACCGAACAGCGCACGCAGGCCATCCAGTCTGGCGTACGGCTTGATCTGAGCATGACGGATGAGCCGCTTCCCGTCGAGGTGGATGAGGAACGGCTTCATCAGGTGGTGGCGACATTGGTCGAGAACGCTCTGGGCTTTGCGGCTTCAGGCGGCCATATCCAGGTCAGCGCCCGCCAGGGCGAGGCCGGCGTGGTCGTCCAAGTGACCGACGATGGCGAGGGCTTTGCGCCCGAGCAGTTGACTCGGCTGTTTGCTCCGTTCCGGCGCCACGATCCCATGGGTGAGCACGCTGACACAGGCGTCGCCCTGTTCATCTGCAAGGGCATCGTGGAACAGCATGGTGGAAGCATCTGGGTCGAAAGCGACGGCCCCGGCAGAGGCTCGACCTTCACCTTCACCATACCCCTCCAGCACGACTGGCAGGCGCCCGAAGCGGCCAGTCCCGCCTCGACGCTTCAGCGCATGTCCGGCATCTCTGCCCGGGCGAGTGTCTAGACGGGCACAAAGGAGGCGCTATCAGCACCGGGGCCTTCGCCACACCCGTGAGCCAAGACAAGGCCTGGAGTGCCGGCCCGGCGGCAGACAGCAAGGGTCGCTTCAGGCGCAAGCAGTCCGAGTTCAGGAGCCGCATCACGGCCGATGGCTCGACTCCGTTTGCCCCCGAGGCGGGCCGTTACCATCTCTACGTGCAATACGCCTGTCCCTGGGCCCACCGCACCCTGCTGGCCAGGAAGCTGTTCGGTCTGGA
>JBFIJP010000198.1:0-7637 GCA_041600695.1 Thermoplasmatota archaeon
CAAGACCGACCGCTTCATGCTTGGTGCCACCATGCCAGGCATTCCAGGTGTCCTCATCGGACGCACCAACGACCTGGCCTGGGGGCCCACCTACGCCTACCTGGACGGCATCGACTCCTGGATCGAGGACTGCCGCGACGGACGCTACAAGCGCATCGAGAAAGGCGTGGAGGTCTGGCGACGCTTCCGGGTGCGCACCGAAACCGTGCACCGCAAGGACGGCGACGTTCAACTCAAGTTCTACGAGAACCGCCACGGCATCCTCCACGGCGACCCCCACAAACCAGGCCTCTACCTGGCTACCCGGTGGGCATCCGGGCACGGAACCGGCGCCGCCAGCATGCAGGCCCTCGTCGACCTGCTGCACGCCGGCAACGTGGAGGAGGGCCGCGACAGCCTCGGACGCCTGGAAAGCGCTTGGAACTGGGTCCTCGCGGACACCCACGGCGATGTGGCGTACCAGATGAGTGGCCGCTCTCCCCGGCGACGCCCCGGCATGTCCGGGCTGGTGCCACTGCCCGGCTGGGACCCCGACAACGACTGGCAGGGCTACCTTGCCCCCCACGAGATGCCCCGCGAACTTCGCCCCGAGCGCGGCTACTGCGCCACCGCCAACAACGACCTCAACCACCTGGCGACGGGCCAACCCATCAACCTCCCCATGGGCTCCTACAGGGCCGACCGCATCGAATCCCTCCTGGCCGGCCGCGACGACTGGGACGTGCACGCCATGCGGGAGATGCAGATGGACATCCATTCCCCCCAGGCAGAGGCCTACATGGCGGCGCTGCGGCCGCTCCTGCCCGACACCCCCCAGGGCAGGGCCCTGCGCGACTGGGACTGCCAGTACGACCTGGACAGCCTCGGCGCCACCCAATTCGAGGCCTTCTACGACGCCCTGCTCGACGCCGTCTTCGGCAGCGCCCTTGGGGACCATATCGTCGAGTACGCCCGCACCGAAACCGGCCTGTTTGCAGGCTTCTACGCCAACTTCGACCGCGTGCTCCTGGACCCGGACAACCCGTGGTACACACGGCCCCGTGACGAAATCTGGCGCGACACCGCCGCCAGCCTCAGCGGGGACCTGGAGCCGTGGCGCAGCCGCCGCACCTCCACCATGCGTCACATCCTGCTAGGCAACCGCGTGCCATCCTGGCTGGGGCTCAACCGGGGCCCCATCCACCTCGCCGGGGGCCGGTGCACGATCCACCAATCCCAGCGCTTCCGCGCCGCCGGCCGCAACAGCAACTTCGGACCCTCCTACCGGCTGGTTACGGATTTCGCCGAGCGCGGCGCCCACACCGTTCTTGCTGGCGGCCCGAGCGACCGAAGCCTGAGTCGATGGTATGCCTCTGAAATCCCGGCGTGGCTGGCGGGCCAACTGAAGCGCCTGGAGCCAAACTAGGCCCGGCGCGCGGCGCTTTACGGCACCGTGGTCCGGTACGTCCAGAGCGCTTCCATGAAGGCGACCGTGTCCGCCGGACGGCTGGCGCACTCACCCTCCAGCAGGCAGGCGACCGCCGCGGGCACCTCGTTGCGCGCCATGTAACCCCAGCCCCACTGGTAATACGGGGCGGCCGTAGCCAGCGGCACAAGGTGAGACCCGGCCGGGAAAGGCGAATCGGGTTCGTAGCTCGCCGACGCGTTCAGGGCATGGCGTACATCGGAGCGGGTGATGCCGAGAATGGGATCGACCATGTCGCCGTCCATGCCGCGGTTGTAGCCACTGGCCTGGCGAACCTCAAGGATGACGCGCGATAGCGCCCCGGCGAACGTGGGTGCCGAAAAACTCGTGCCACAATACGACTCGCGTACGCCAGAAATAGACCGCGTCTGGGCCGTGGGTCGGCAGTATTCGCTCACGAAATCCGCCGTTTTCCAGCCACTATAGCCTGGCTCCGTGCGCGTTGCCCCGTCGGCGGCGCCTACATTGATGACTCGGGGATTCGCCTTCCTCCCGTCCAAAACTACGGGGAATGCTCCTTCATTGCCGCTGGCGGCCACGAAGAAGGGCTCCCCAAAGCTGCCGCCAATCAAGGGGATGGGCACGGCAGCACCCCACGAGTAACTGATGACGTCGATGGGAAAAGTGCCATCCTGGAAGACGTCCATGTTGGCATTGCTTTCCTTGAAGATCAGCAGGGCATCCGGGTTTTCGCTTAGAACGCTACTCGTGGTCCCCGTGCCGTGCATGTTCGTGTCGTCGAGAATGCAGATGCCATTCCCGCCTTCGGCCTGCGTCAGGAGCGACATGGTTCCGTCGCACTGGACAGCCACGAAGACGGTCTGGGGAATCCAGTACCATTGCTTCAATCGCAGACCGGACCAGAGGTCCCGGTCGGCGGCGAAGGCGGCCTCCCAGGACTCGTGCTTGCCAACGCTGAGCGGAAGCGCGGGAATGTTGCACGGGAAATCGCGCACGTAGGTGCAGGGATGGGCCGTGAGTTGGGGGCGGTAGTACGTTTCGTGATAGGGGTTGATCCCTGAATCACCGATGGCCACAATGACGTGTGGCTGGAAGGGCACCCGGTCGACCTTCACCAGGACGAGCGCCTCGGAGGTCAATGCGTTGGAGGCGACTCGCAGCACCACATCGAAGGTACCGGCATCGAGGTACGTGTGCATCGGCGCCGTCTCGTTGCT
This sequence comes from Thermoplasmatota archaeon, assembly GCA_041600695.1. Classification (GTDB taxonomy): domain Archaea; phylum Thermoplasmatota; class E2; order JACPAO01; family JAHFTW01; genus JBFJVP01. The sequence goes on from JBFIJP010000198.1 coordinate 2,644, forward strand.
CGTGGCGCCATCGCCGAAGTCCCAAAACACCTGATCCGCAGTCAGGCCCCAGGTGAACGAAAAAGACGCGGCGTTCTCCACGATGGACACGTTGATCACAGGAGGCTCCACGGGTCCGCGAGGTGGAGGGGTATAGCCTGATGCCGGATGCGGTGCGGCGCTCGAATCGCCTCCTGCGGATGGCAGCACCTCTACGATCTCGGTCGCGTGCGCGAGGCCCACCTTCTCCGTGCGAACCTGCACGACCACCTCCTGGTGGCCGCTGGTCTGGAATTGGTACTCCAGGAACGTGGCCTCCAAAACGATGCCCTCGACGCGCCACAGAACCTCCAGCACGCGGTCGTCCGGCTCAACGGATCGCACGGTGGGTTCGAAAGTGACGGTTTCTCCCACGCGAGGAACCCGCGGCGTCCAATCCATGGACACCTCAAGCCGGGCCGGGGATGACTGGGGGACAGGTTTCAGGTCGGTCGGCGGCGCCAGGCCTTCAAGGCACCCGGCAAGACCCGGGCCCAGCAGGAGGACGATTGCGGCGGCCACCAAGCGCATGCGCACGGGCAATCCAGACCGGCCCTCTTTCATGACGTTTGCGCGACGTGGGCTGGCCCGAGGCGCCGCTAGGTTTCGCGCGACGCGAGGGTCACGAGGCGACGCTTTCCTCGCCGCCTGCCCGGCGCCGCCTCGCCGGTCCATGGGTTCATCCGTCCGCACTGGCCGGATTTCCGGCCCGCGCGCGGGGCAGGACCGCCGCGGCGAGGACGCCTCCCACCAGCAGGTCGTAATAGTACGTCATGGCACGCCAGACCAGAACGAAAGCCGGCGTCAGGCCCGGCGCCAGGGGTGTCAGGAGAACAAGGGCCGCGAATTCCGCCACGCCGCTGCCGCCCGGGCTCACGGGCACTGCGGCCAGCATGGTGAGAAGCACGCCCGCGATGAAGACCATCTGGAAAGGCACCTCGTGGCCGAAGCCTTCGAGGATAATCCAGAGGATGGTGAACTCCGAGGTCCACAGGGCAAAGCTGAGAACGGCTGCCGCGCCGAGCCGCCAGGGGCTGCCCCGTGCCAACTCGGAAAGGCCCTCCCGCACCGCAACAAGGAACGCCTCCACTCTGTCGGCGATCTTGGGCTCGGGGCGCCGAACCAGGCGGGCCCCGCTGCGCGCCACGCCGTGCACCATTCGGCTGGCCAGTTGCGGCCGCACCAGCATCAAAACCATGAGTGCGATGAACAGGGACAGGCCGGCCACCGCAACGAACGCAAGGCCCCTCAAAACAAGTGCATCCTCACCGAACAACAGCGGCAGGGAGGCCGCGGCGACGCCTCCCACGGTCACGAAGAACAGCGTGTCGGTGGCGCGATCGGCGACCACGAGCCGGCCGGCTGCCGGGCCGGAGGCGCCGCCGCGTACCAGGAGGGCAATTCGCAGTGCCTCCGCTCCGAAACGGCCAGGTGTCACGGCGGCTCCGAACTGCCCCGCCAGTACGAGAACCTGGGCCCGCGGCCACGAAAGGGGCGCGCCGAGGCCCCCGGCCAGCAGCCACAGACGGGTTGCCCAAATGGCGTGGGTGAGCATGTGCAGACCCAGCGCAACGGGCAGGACAAGCAGGTCCAGTTGCCGCAGGCTCTCCAGGACATCCACATCACGGCGACCCTGGTACCACGCCATGAGGGCCACGATGGAGAGGACGCTGACGGCGACGGCCGCGGGCACCAGGCGGCGCAGGTTCAGGGCCCTCGGGCGGTCCTCCACGCACCCTGAAAGGAACGGCACCACTTGAAGGCAGACTTTCCGCCGCGCCGCCACCGCCCGCCCAGCCAACCCATGCACGTGCCCGGGCGAAGGTGTGTGCAGGGGCCCGCTTCACCCGCGGGGCGTCCCCATCGTCCACGCCGCCGGCTCGTACTCGCACGAAGCCGCGCACCAGCCTTGCGGCTGGCATTCGGACTGCGGACCTTGACCGGGTTCGGACCAGGTTGGCGCGTCGCCGTCTATGTTCCGACCTTGCCAGCCAGTCGGCTACCCGCGGGCCAGCCCGCCGTCGTGGCGGCGTCCTCGACGCCTGGCCGGATGGCACCGGTGGGGCACGCGTCGAAGCAGGCGCCGTCGGCGATGCACAAGTCCCGGTCCACGCGGGCAATGTCGGTGACGATGGCGGCAGCCGTGGGGCAGGCGGCCTCGCAGCCGTTGCACACGATGCAGTCCGCGGCGAGCACCCACGCTTTCTTCGCTTCGGGAGTCTCCTTGGCCATGGCGAGGATTTCTTCCTTGCTCATCTCCGTGGATTTCTCCTCGACGACGGCGTGGCCGGTGTCCTCCTCCTGTACCTGGACCTCGACCATCTTGACGTCGAGTTCGACGCCTTCCTTCTGCACCGCGCGGCGCAGGGCGTCGATGGTCTCCTTGATCTCCGCGTACTCGGGGGCCACGGTGACCTCCGACGGTTCGGGGTCGGCGACATCCAGCGCCGGCTTGAGAATCCAGGGGTCGACGACCTTGCCGGTCACGTACGCCTTGGCCAGAACCAGCTTGCCCCGGGGCGTCAGCGTCATGGGCAGGGCACCCTGCGGGTTCGGGATCGCCTGCAGGCTGGGCAGGTCCGCTCCCCAGATCAGGTCCGTGTGGAGCCCGAGTTCGCCCTCGCCCCGGGCCATGTCGGCTGCAACATCGGCCGCCTTGACGCCCACGGTCTTGTGGCGGCGGTACTTGAACATCCCACCGGCCATCTGTAGCATGGGGTTTCCTGCTGCGAGCTGGAAGCCCAGGCTGGGCGCCGGGACCGGCCCCTTGACCGCGGCGCGGTACACGAAGTCCGGCACCGGCGCCGGCAGCGGGAAGACCATGCCCGGGTTCATCAAGCCCCGGTAGTCCGCGCTCTGCTTGTACGACTTCAGCTTGTTGTAGCGGATGCGGCCGAAGACGTTCTTGGACTCGAATTGCAGCCACACGCCGCTGTGGTAGCTCTTGCCACCGAAGCGCTTGGCGGTGCTGAGAATCCACGCGCTGGTGCCCCACCCCAGCGGGTAGTTGGGGCGGCGCTCGTCGTCCAGCGTGAAAATGAAGAAGTAAACACGGCCATCGTCCGTAACGTGGCCCTCCACCGACAACTCAGAAACCGCCACCTTGTCCGTGAGTCGGCGCAGGTAGTCGGTCATGCTGGCCAGGGGAACATAAACCTCGCCAGCGACCAGGCTGGGGCCCAGGCGCTTGGCGCGGATGGGGTAGAAGCGGCCAGCCCACTCGGCGTCGGCGAGCTTGTCATCCAGAACTTCGCAGCCGTGGCGCTTGGCGCAGCGGGCCAATTCCTCGTGAACGGCCGCGTGGTCCTTGTCCGAGTAGACCAGCAGGGCGGCGTGCTTGCCCGCCAGCGGATTCTTGCGTTCGCCCGCCGCTTCCTTTCGCAGTTCGAAGAAGTCAGCGTTGCGGAACATCACATGCTTGGGCTTCGAGCGGTCCAGCATTTCCTCGATGACGGCCTGGAGTTCGCTGTAGCGCTTGGCAGCCACGAGAATCGGACGGTCCGGCGTTGCCTCGACGACCTTCAGGCGGACGCTGGTGATGACACCCGTGGAGCCACCAAGGCCGACAACGAAGTCGATCTCTTCGCGGCTGCGAGCGGTGAAGCTGTTGCCATCCGGCCCGACGCCGGTGACCTCAACGACGTGCTTGCCGATGTTGCCGCTGCGCGTCGAATGGATGCCGTGGCCGTCCATGGCGACGAAGCCACCGATGGATGCCGCCAGACCGCTCGTCGGGTAGCAGGGCAGTTCCAGGCCGACTTCCTGCAGCTTCTGCTGCAGGTCGTTTATGACCACGCCGGCATCGACCGTCACGGTCATTGCGGCCTCGTCAATCTCAACACGCTTGGCCAGGCACGTCAGGTCCAGTACGGCACCCCCGCGCTTGGGGACTGCGCCGCCCAGGGCGTTGGTGGCCGCGGCCCGGGGCGTCATGGCGATGCGGTTCTGCACGCAGAACTTGACCGTCTTCAGAACGTCCTCGTGGGTATGGCAGCGAACCACCACATCGGCACTGCGGTTCACCAGCAGGTCCACGATGGCCGGAGGGCTACCGATGTCGGTGCTGTAAACGAGTAGATCGGCCTCGCTGGCCAGAACGTTGTCGGCGCCGACGCGGGCCGCCAGCTGGTCCAATTCGCGCTTTTTCAGGGCCACGGGCACACCTGCGGGGCGGCCCATGAGGGCCCCTCGCTTATAGGTATGCCAGGAGCGCCACGGTCGCGGGCGGCCCGGTCCGACACGGCTGGCGGGCAACGACGGTCGACGCCGGCGACGCGGGCGCCGCGGGCGATGTGGACGACGTGGCGGCCGGGGTAGGCATCAAGCCTCGCGGAGTTGCTCGGGCGTGATGTCGTGGTAGATGGTCAGGTAGGAGTCCATCTCGAAGTCCTTCTGGGGGATGAAATCGTCCCCGAAGCTGACGCGGAGGCTCAGCCCGGTCAGGTCGGCCGGCAGGGAGGTAGCCGGCAGGTAGGCCCAGCGGGGGCTGTGGCCCTCCAACTCGGCGATCAATTGGCCGGCCTGATCCAGGACTTCCACGAGGAGGGTGCCTCCCAGGGTGAGTTCGCCGACGCCGGGGGAGGGCCAGGATGCCTCCACGATGACGGCGTCGGGTTTTTCATGCAACTCCGTGGACCAGCCGCACGGTTCACAGGATTCGCCGGGCATGGCGAGTTCGGCGGCGCCGTGCCGTTGCAGGTAGGCGACGTGAGGGAAGGGAACGTGCAGGGGTCGCAATTGCAGGATGATCCGGGTGATCTCGTCGGGATAGACGGTGATTTCGCGGCGCAGCGGATGGGAGGTGTCGTCGCCGGCCGTGAGGTTGTAGGTGCCGGGGGGCACGTTGCGGAACGTGAAGCCGCCCATTTCGCTGGTCACGTCGATGCGGTCCAGTTCAACCAACCGGACCGTGTGGTTGCCGTAGGGGCTCAGGAAGGGCCCGAGCACCGCCCCGTCGATGCGGCCGGTCGGAGGCG
>JBFIJP010000199.1:0-7573 GCA_041600695.1 Thermoplasmatota archaeon
CGAGACGAACCATTTCCTGCTCCGGGGGTCTGGGACCCCTACCAATGTCATCAACTACAAGAACTCCACCCTGGCGCGTGCCTTGGGGCGCAGGGCTAAGCCAGCGTGTGCAGGTGCAAGACCTCTTCGGCTACGTTGACGAAGCTGGCAGGCGATCCCAAATCGACGGTTGCGTGGGCGGCCACCGCTTCTGTTGCGAAGACGGCCACGCCTGCCCCCACCCTGTTCCAGACAGAAACATCGTTGGATCCGTTGCCCACGTGGCAGGTGCGTGCCGGGTCGAGGCCATCCTCCCTGAGGCGGGCCGCCAGGTTGGCCCATTTGTCAAAGCGCGCGTCGATGGATACCTGGACGCCGTCCTTGACGGTGACGGGACTGCACACGGGCCGCACAACGCCCCAGCGGCCAAGGAAGTCGGCCAGCGTGCTCGGCTGGTCCGTCAGCAGGGTCACTTCAAGGCCCGCGTCCCGCAGGCGTCGTACCCCGTCGGCGATGCCGGGGAGCCACGGCGCCGTGCGCAGCGCCCGGTGGAGTTCTGCAAGGCTCATGGGCTGAACCCAGGCCCACTGCTCCCAGAACGTGTCCTCCAGGCTCTGGTCGCCTGCGAAGTAGCGCGCGTCGCTGGCGGCAACCTCCGCGCCGCGCCCGGCCGCCCGAAGCACCACCTCGAAGGCGGTGGTGTGGGGAAGCAGCGTGCCATCCAGGTCAAGGGTGATGAGGTCGAAGCGGCCCACGGGTGGCGGACGCGGGTGCCGGGGTTGAGCCTTGCCACCCCCAGGGCTGCGCGAGGCCGCCAGGGCCCGCGGGCCCGAGGGACCGTGGGCGCGAGGGAGCCAGCGCGGTTAGCAGCCCAAGTCGGCGACCAGGGTCGGCAGGCCGGGACCTCGAACCTGGGCAACGCAGCGGTCAAGAAGCCAAGCCTGGCCGACGGCGGCCAACGGAACGTCCGCCACCGGCAGGCCAAGCAACTCCTCGACGCTGGCTCCGATGTCGGCCTGGAAGTAGAAGATCCGCGCGTACTCGCCCGCGCTGGCCAGATCCAGGTCGAAGGTACTGGTGCTTGCTCCGAGGCCGTCCGCCTGGGCCATCAGGAAGGGCGCCTCTGCCAGGGCGTCGGTGGGCAGGGGAAGGCCTGTCGGGTTGGCGTTGGTGTAGGTGCCGGAAGCCTCCAGGGGCACTCCCCGCAGATCACCCGTCAGGCTCCACTCGCCGGAGCCCGCGCCGCCCTCGAACAGGCCGAGCACCGTGGCGTATCCCCCCTGCGAATCGAGGCCGGCAGAAAGTGCGCGGTCAAAGCGGGCTTCGGCCGCCAAATCGGGCAGGGGGTCCCGGTCCACGACATCCACGAAGGCGCTCACCGCCCGCGTGCGCACCGTGCCCGTGACCGAATCCAGGTAGGTCGCCATTTCGAGGCCGGCTCCACGGGCGACAGGTTCCAGAAGGAGGGGTGCGCCCTGCGCCGCCTGGAGGAACGCCTGCGCATCTGGAAGCTGGTCACCGTAAGCCAGATCGGTGGCCAGCGACCTGAACGCCAGCCCCCAGTCCACCGCCTCGGTGGCCGTGCTGGCGACAATGAAATGGATCCTCTCGCCCCCCTCCACCAGGCCGGTGCCCAGTTTCAGGAGGACGGGTAGCATCGGCGGGGCGCGGGTGTAGCTTTCCACCGCGCCCCCGGCCTCCTCCACCAGGATGTCGAGGGTGGGACAATAGAAACCGCCGGCAGCTACGAGACCGCTGGCCGTTTCCACGAACGCCTGGATGGCGACGGCGTCGAGGGTGGCGTCGGCTGGCAACAACGCAGCCATCTCCAGGACCGCCGTCAACTGGCCGTCGCTGTCTACCGATTCCACCACGGCGGCCGGGTCCAGGGTCCACGTGAAGGCCAGCACGGGCGAGTCCGGCCCGGCAGCAGCATCCAAAACAGTCCATGCGGCATCTCCTTCTGTGATCGCAGTGGCACCGGCGCCCAGCGCCTCCTTGAGATAAGCAGGAAGTTGGGAGGCCTCCTGGGTCGGCGCCGACTCCGATTCGGTGCACCCGGACAGGGCGAGGAACACGACCACAAGGATGGCAAACGCGCGCATGGGCGGCCATTGGCCTCACCCTTGTAAGGCAATCTTTGGGGGCGGCACACACCGGCATCATCTGCACCCCGCGACGCCCCACGCAGGCATTGCGGCCGAAGCGCACCGGCCCGCCCGGACCGGCCAAACCACCGCCCAGGCCGAAGAAAACGGCCCGAGCATGGACATGTTCGGGTTTCGCCGCCGCGGCAGCACCAATTCGGCCGCAAGCTTTTCTTGCTTTGTCAGTGCCCCACCCCTCCATGTCCAGTTCCTTCACAGAGTTCCAGGCGCGGGTCGACGAGTTGGTCCACAACCACCCCGTTGTCACCGACAACGCCTACTGCAAGTGGTTCGCCGAGGGCAACGCGTCCGCCGAGGACGTCAAGGACCTGACCATCCAGTTCAGCGTCTTCAGCCAGTTGTTCGTGGAGGCGCAGATGCGCAAGGTCTTCGCCGCCCAGACACTGGAGCAGTACCGCTCCGGCAAGGAGATCCTGATGAACGAGTTGGGCGTATCCTTCGTCAAGCCCGGCGCCCCGGCCGTCGACGAGACCGACCCGGACCATGTGCCCACGGAGGGAACCATCAACGGCGGCAAGTACCGCCACACCGCCGCCCACTTCGAGTGGCTGCTGAAGTTCGGCGAGCCCCTGGGCCTCAGCTTCAGCGACCTGGGCAAGCGCCGCCACGGCACCACGAGCACCCTGCACTTCACGGACGCGCTCGCCGAGTGGTACGGCAACGATGACCCCTGCGTGGGGGCCGGTGCCAGCTACGCGGTGGAGAACTGGGCCGCCGCCGGCTTCTGGAAGCAACTCATCGCCGGCATGGAGGCCTTCCAGGCCAACTCCGGCACCAAGCTGAACCTGGGCTTCTGGCGCTGGCACGACATGGTCGAGGACCAGCACGCCGAACACACCCACGACGAGCTCGCTGAGGACTACGACGAAGAGTGGTTTGACGAGGAGAAGTACATGGAGGGCGCCAGGCACATCCTCGACGCCGTCAAGGTCTTCTGGGACGGCCTCAACGAGAGCCGCATCCAGCGCGCCGTGGTCATGGCTTAGGCAGCCGTCGTCGGTGCAGACGGTACAATCGCCCGGCCCGCGCCGTCAACTGTAGGGTCGCCCAAACTAAGGCCCTCCGCCGACCGTCGTCCCGGGGGGGCGGGCAAAGCACGGCATGAACTCAGACCCCGCTAGAGGCCACGCCGTCAGCAGTGACCGGCCTCAGACGCCGAGGGATCCTGGTCGAAGTGCAACACGGTGACGGTCACGTCAACGGTCCGCTCCCAATCGGAGCCCTCGATTCCTTCGACCCATGCGTAGAACAAGCCGTCCTCGTCGGCCACTAGGTCCTGGTAGCCGCGGCCGCCGAGGCGAATCTCCAGGGGCGCCTCGCCTTCGATCTCGTAGGAGGAATCGCCGGCAAGCAGGAGGCGCAATCGCTTGGAGTCGCCGCCCGCGGTCCAATTCGCGGAGATGATGATGGCTTCCGCTTGGCTGGCGCCACCGATCTGCACGCAGTTCTCCTCGCGAGGTTCCCCATCACCCAGGATCACGTAGCCGTTGACGGCCACATTGGACGATGAGCCCCCCGGAGCCCTGGCCTGCACATCGAAGTTGGCTTCATACTCATCAGGCGTCGGAATCGGCAAGGCTTGCACAGCCAGCGTCTGGTTTGCAGCCGCTATGCCGTCAGTCACCACCAAGGTGATCGTGTAATTGCCGGGCTCCACATAGCGGACCCAGGCCTGGTCCGGGACTCCCGTCCCGTGCAAACTGTCGATGCCCCCGTCGAAGTGAAGGGTCCAGCGCAACCGGTCCCCGTCGGGGTCGGTGCCGTTCAATTCGAGGTTGAAGGTCGCGGGCACCACGCCCGAGGTTCGGTCCACCGTAAGCATGGCCGTGGGCGGCGAGTTGTGTTCCGGCCCATCGCTTTCAGGATCTGCCGTGGCGTTGGGTTGAGCCTTCGGCCTCGGCGTTTCCTGGACGCCTGCACCACCGGCGGGAGGTTGATCCGGTTCCGCCGGGCCGACCTCGGAAGGAATCGCTTCGGGCTCGGCTGTGCAGCCCGCGAACGCTACGAGGAGCGCCAGCGTCACTATCCACCTCATGCGCGCGGAATTGAACGGGCCGTATTAGTTCCTTTAGGCGATCAGCCGACCGTATGATCCCTAACCTGCCACACGCAATCAGAGCCGCTAGGCGCGCCCCCCGTACAGGCAACGTGGGCGATCTGCGCGAAACTCTGATTGAAGGTAACAGGCGCTTCGTCGCCGAGCAGTGGGACCAAGCCGACTCCGATCAGGAAGGCCGCCCCAGGCGGAGCTTGGCGGTCCTGGCCTGCATGGACACCGGTTACAACGTTGAGAAGGGGCTGGGCCTGGAGCACGGCGACGCCAAGATCATCCGAAACGTGGGCAACGCGGTGGATGATGGCACCCTGCGAACCTTGTCGTTGCGGTTCAGAGGGGTGTGCGTTACATTTGCTTCATGGGCCACACCAAGTGCGGCATGACCCAGATCGGCCACCCCGACTTTCCCCTCGCCCACGGGATCGCGCAAGCGACCCTGGACGCCTTCAAGGTCTTCTGGGACGGCCTCAACGAGAGCCGCCTCCAGCGCGCCGTCGTCGTCGCGTAAACGCGCCGGGCTCTGCTGCGGCCACCGTCGGGCCGGTCAGCGGAGCGGGGGTCGATGCTGGCCGGGGGCCGTCGAGCAGCCGGGCCACGGCCGCCTCGCTCAAGGTGCGATATCGGGAGTCGGTCTATTCGGCAGCTTCGGCCGCCACGACCTCTACCTCAACCAGAACGGTTGAGGCTTCCACGTTGGCTCCCTCGCGCACGTGCACGCGGCCGACGACACCGGAGACGGGGCTCTTGATGTCGTTCTGCATCTTCATGGCCTCCAGGACCACGAGGATGTCGCCCTCCTCGACCGTGTCGCCGTCCTTGACGCGCACCTCGACAATCTTGCCAGGCATGGGCGGCTTGACGCGGCCATCGGCCCGCTTGCCCGCTCCGCCGCGGCGCACCAGTTCTGGCTTGGCGCGGCGAACTTCAAGGTCCAGCGGGTGGACGCCTTGCACCACATGGCCATTGCGCACGGTGAATTCGAAGGTCTCGCCATCCAGTGCGACCTTGTAGGCGCCTTTGCCGAGGGCCTCCACCTGGGGCTCGAACGGGGTTCCATCTACCAGGAACCGGGGACCGTCGGCGTGCTCCTCCAGAACGACATGGAAGCGGCGGCCGTCGAGGTCAAAGGCGTACCTCATGGACGCGGCCAGACCGGGTGGTGTCTTGACCCCTTCGTCGGAGGTGGGGAGGGGAAGGGAGAAGGAGGGCAAGGTCGGAGTTGTCCGATTCAGAAGGGTCTGACGTGCAAGTCCAGCACGTCGGCTCCTGTGCAGCCGCCGTCCTTGGGCAGGTAGAAGGCAATCGTGACGACGACGGCACCCGTGGTTCCGGCCATGCGACTATCCAGGCACACCGTCCGCTCGTACTTCCAGCCCGGCTCGGGGGCGCCCGGCACCACGATGCTGGGCCCCGGCGTGCAGGTGATCCCGCCGTACAGGTTGCAGGTGGTTCCATCGCAGAAGGAAGCGCCGAGGCTTGTCTGGGGCAAGCCAAAGGGTTCGATGGTGACGAAGCCCACTTCGGCCATGCAGCCTTCGGGATCGCCGACGGGCTTGTAGAGGTTGATTTCCACGTCGGGGCCTTCGTCCCAGTTCTCGGTGTAGAAGGACACACTTCGCGAGTTGGTGTCAACGCCCGCCACGAGCCCGAGCGCCTGGAAGCTGGCCTGGAAGGCAGCAACCCCAGGAACCAGCGGGGAGATCATCAGAAACGCCGCAAACGCGGCCAACATGGCTTGGGTTGGTTTCGATTTCATGGTCATTCCTCGGCGCCGTCAGGACAGGCGGCCACCATGACCTGAAGACAGCCCGCGGGGCTTAAGGTGGGGGGCGCAAACGTCGGCCAATTAGCGTCAGGCGGGCGCGTTTGGCTGAAGGTTGTGCCCCCCGCCTTACAAAGCGTGTAGCCCCTCAGGGTCCACCGCGCCCCACCATTGCGTCGACGAACCCCTGATGAATCCGTGACGAACCCATCGACGCAGTATCGCAATAGTGGCCTCCGTGGGCACCGGTGCGAATGTGATCCCATGAAACCAACCACCCGCCACATTGCCACTGTCGTGCTGCTTCTGTTCCTGCTCCTGCCCTTGGCACCCGCCGCCTCGGCTGGCATGATCGCCTGGGACGTTTTCTGGGAGACCGCGGCCGTGTGCGCTGATACGCGCGAGCCGGAGGACGGCATCACGTGTGGCACGGCTGTCGTGGACTGCATCCAACGCTGCCCTAACGTGCGCACCTGCAAGGCCCTCTCAACCGGCGCCTCGGCGCGCGATTTGGAATTGCCACCTCCCAATACAATCCGTTCCGACGGGTCCGCGGAGTTGTGGTTGCCTTTTGCCACGTGGAGTTACCCTGGAACAGGTACACCAGACCAACCAAAGGTAGGCCTGTTTCCTGTCACCATCCGGCCGGCGTGCCTCGTGGATGGATGAATTCTCCACTTCCCGCACGCTCCGGGTGGACGGCACAGTCCCGCTCCGCAACGGTTCCCCGCAATTCGACGAGTCGCAGCCGGTGAAGCGCCACTGCCCCCTTCGCCACCGGCCCAACCGATGTCGCCCCCAATGCCTAAAAATTGGTCATTAAAACTTATAACATCGCGTGCTTTTCCCATCCTGCTTGGAAGTGAACCCATGAAACACCATCTGTCTCGCCGCATTGCATTGATCCTTTTCGTGAGCTGCTTAGTGCTCCAGGCCATACCCACCAGTTCCGCACTGATCATCAACTGGAGCGCCATCCGCCATACCGTTGACGTATGCGCTGGCGCCCACGACCCCGCATCCACCATCCATTGTGCCACGGAAGCCAGGGATTGCCTGGGTGGGGAATGCCTGTCCACCCAATGCGACTACATCCAATCTGATTCCAACGCACAACTCCAGGTGCCCCCACCGTACGAAGTTCGAGGCGATGGCACGGTGAGCGTCGCCGCTCCCATCGTGATGTGGGAAACGAGTCCCTTCCGGGCCCCCGGGGAGGCATCCTTTGGAATGCAGGAGGTGACGGTGCGGCCGTCCTGCCTGGTGGGCGGATGAAGGGCACCTTCGGCCTACTGCTCGCCGCGATGCTGGCCGGATGCGCGGGAACGGATCTAGGCGTTGAGGTTCCCAACGAACCCTCCGACCCCGCGGCCTTTTGGCTTTCCGGTTGCACCAGCCGCGCCGTTACATTCTTCCTCCCAGGCGCCACACATCCAGGCCAACCTCCGCCAGGGTGGGAAGCCGACGACCTCGATCCCGCATCCCTGGTTCTGCAGGAATTCTGGATGTGCCAACGGCTGAACCTGACGCCTTTCGAACGACCGGTGGCTCTGGTGTTTGAAGGCCATCGGCATTTTCGTGTTCCACCACAATGTGACACGGGCGGAA
>JBFIJP010000200.1:0-7497 GCA_041600695.1 Thermoplasmatota archaeon
CGGGAACATGGCTGGCTCAACCCACCGTTAGGGATATCGGATTTGCGGCAAATATCACAATTCCCAATGAAACTTATTGCGCCTTTTTGGCTGGCGCGCATGGAATTCAGGGTGACCGGGACATCCATGGTTGGCTGAGCATGGCAACCAAGTCCGGGCGGGTCACAGGCAGCGCGGGTTCAGGCTCCGTTTCCTATGCTCCCGTCCATGCCGGCCTGGCGTCGGTCGGCGATCCATGGAGCATTGAGGCGCGCGTCAACGGTACATTCGCAGCAGGGGACTGGATTGAGATCGTCTTGGCTGGTTTTGAAATTCGACACGACGAATCGCGGGGAGCCTTTGCTTCGATCGAGTGCGAGAAACCGGTTTTTGCAGAATTCGGAGTTGCTAATACGACGTTGCTTTCCTTTGCTCTCGGAGATCGCTCCGGAACGCCTGGCTTGAGTAGCCCCGTGGTGGCCATCGGCCGGGCTTCTGCGGTCGATTTCCATGCCAACGAATCTAAGGTGATCATTCGGGCCTCGAGCCAACCAGCCACGGCCATGCTGGCTGATTCACGTCTACAGGTCGATGGTCCGTGTGGAGCCAAGGCGACGGCGCTGGGCGATTCTCCCACTTGGTTCACCTACGACGGCTGCGCCGGCAATCACACCCTTGAAGCGTCCGGGGTACACATCGGCGCCGGCGCCGTGCGGGGAATTGCCCTCGGACTCGATGCGGGGATCGTGGGCGATAGAATGGATTTCATCCCACGCGCGGTGTCGGCGACGAGGCGGCCTCACAATAGGGTAGGCCCAGCCAGGCGCTCGCCTCGGAGCGCCTAGCATGCAGACTTCAGCAGGTCGCCGAGCGGATTTGGGGGACAAATAGCCCGCCGCCGGTGCCGCCGAACGCCCACGGAATCTGAAGCGGAAGCACCGTGCCAGCCGCGTGCCCCGGAATAGTCACTCGGAAATAGGCGGCTCACGCAATTCGATCGGGCAAACCCCGGAGTTTCACGTGGAAGGTAGCCTGCAGGTCCCGGAGGCGCGCGCCCATTCATCCATTAGTTTTCTCAAGTATTCGTGCGCGGGCCCTGCGAACCCCGGAGGGCAATTTCTCTGGATCGGCAACGAGCGGCTTGTCACCGTCTAGCGGTCGCAGCGGGTCCAGTGCCGCGACTACTTCATTGTTGGCGAACCTGGATCAATATCACGTGTCGTCCGCGTATCCCAGTAGGCAAGGGTAGCCAGTCCGCCGACGAGCATGAACGGAATCTCAGCCGCCTCCAAGGGCCTGTTACCCGATCAAGCGTGGCTCGGACCGGTTCATCCATTCTTCGCCTGCCATGCGGTATTGCAGAGCGCCACCCCGGCCGCCATCGATGCTTGGGGGATTCGTCGACGTTCCGCGCGAGGTGCCCCAGGCGTTCGAACGTCCTGACGCGCCGGATTAGGCGCCCCGCGCGCCATGCACCCCAGCGATCTTGGACGAATGCCACGGGGTTCATGAATCGAACTTGCCGGCGGCGCTACATAGGCGTTGTGCAGCCGGGGCCACGGGCCTGGATGTCGGCCCGGCACGGTGAAGACGCGCGTCGCCATTCTGGTCAGCGTGGCTTGGACTGAAACGGAGAACGATGTCGCTATTGCGGCCTACTTCGATCTGCTGGTCCGGACTTTCAACGGCGAACGCGTCAACAAGGCGGCGCTGTACCGCGAAGTTGCGCGCCGCCTAGGCCACAACCGGAATACAAAGAGCGTTGAGCGAAAGTTCCAGAACTACAGCTTCGTCCTCCAAAGGATGGGCGCAGGGTACGTGCCCGGCCTGAAGCCCTATTCAAACATACAGCAATCCATCGTGCCGCTCATTGAGCAATTCATCATTGACCACGACCCGTTCACTCGAATCAAATACCCAGAGGCAGGGCCAGCGCCAGACGAGTACCTGGATCAAGGATGGACCCGCATCTACGACACCGCGCCCCCGGAACTGGATGCGGGCGACGGAATTGCAGTCTCCGGCCGGCATATAGGCAAGATCGACTTCGCAGCCCGAGACGCCCGCAACCGTGCCCTCGGCCTGCACGGCGAACGATTCGTCGTTACGCTCCAGCGGCGCGAGCTGGCCGCGCGCGGCCGCCCTGAACTCGCGTCGAAAGTGGATCACGTCTCTGAGCGCGACGACGGCTTGGGCTACGACGTTGCCAGCTTCTACGCGGACGGTCGCCCCCGCCTCATCGAAGTCAAGACCACGCCCTTTCCCCAGACGACGCCCTTCTACCTCACCGCCAACGAATTGCGCGCCAGCCAGGAACTGGACGGCTACGAGCTGCACCGCGTCTATCACTGGGGCCGGGGCCTGCGAGTCTTCATTCTGCCGCCGCCCATCGAGGCGCGGCTGCACCTGGACCCGGTGCAGTACCGGGCGCGGTTCTGAGGCTCGGGCTCCCCGACCCCTCAATCAATCCTGATGCTCTCAACCATCCTGTCGCAGTGGCTGCGCGTGAACACATCGGCTCCGCCGAGCACGCCCACCCAATCGGCTTCCGTCAGGTCGGCGCAAGTGTCGGCCAGGGCGCCCAGGTAGTTGGCGAACAGCACCCACGGGTTGGCGAAGCCGACCTCGGCGACGATGGCGTTGAAGTCGACCGTTTGGAGGGCACGGAGGGCATTCTGACGAACGCCCTCGATGTAGTCGCGCTGCGTCTCGACATCGGCGCGGGTGCCGAGGCGGCCGAGGTGGCCGGCGACCAGGGTTTCAAAGTCGAAGCTGAGGGCCTGGTCGTGGGCGGCAATGTAGGCGGGAACGCTCTCGGCGAGCGCGAGGCCCATGAAGGGCACCCAGCCGGGGAAGAACACATCGATCACGAGCAGCACTTTTTGGGCCGGCGCATAGACGAAGAGGTTGCCCTCCTCGTGTGCGGGGCCGAGGTCGTGCAGGCGCAGCGTCTGGCTGCCGACGGTGAGGGTATAGTCGCCGCTGAACGTGATGGTGGGCGCGGGGACGGGGCCTCCGCCGGTGAATGTCCCGAACGGGAACTCCGGCTCGCCCGTGTGCTCGCCTGCCAGGGCCGCCGCCGTCGCCTCGTGTGCGATCACCGTGAGGCCATCCGGCAGCATGCCGGCGCCGGCGATGTGGTCGGCGTGGGAGTGGGAGTAGATGAGGTGCGTCAGCGGTTCCGTGGTGACCTCTGCGATGCCCGGCGCGATGTAGGGCGCGAGGCTGGGCGGCGCATCGACGAGGATGACGCCCTCGCCAGTGGTGAGGAACATCACCTGGTACGCTCCCTCCGTCAGCCAGTAGACGCCATCCTGGATCTCCTCGACAAAGTAACCCTTGGACGGGATGGCCGGGCCGTACGCGGACTGGGGTACGGCGGCATGGGTGGGTGGGGCGGTCATGGCCTCCAATTGGGCGATGCGTGCCTGGAGCGCCGCGATTTGTGCCTCTGCCTCGTCGTTGTCGTCGTCGGGTTCGGTGCAACCCGCCGCCAGGCCCACCACGATCATCAGGAGGACGAGAACACTGCGACCCTTGCTTCGATGACGCATGCCCAGCGAGCCCAGGGCACGTACTTGGGCACTTGGATGGCGGCGGCTGGATGTGCAGGATTCACGGCGCTGCGGGGCCTGGAGGACTTGCCATGGCACCCCGCGGAAGATCGTTCAAAGCGAAAGGAGGCGGCCTTGTTTCAGCCGCGAGCCAGCGGGCAGGGTCGCGAAGCTGACGTGGAGCCCCGTTGAGAGTGGCCTGGCAGGCATCAAGCGGGTAGGCTTGGCGCTTGGATGGGGCCCACAAGGGCAGCCGGACGATCCAGCGGTTGCGGTGAACGGCTCCGGGCGCAAGTCGTGCAGCGAGTTGGACCGGGGCTGGCCGCAGGCGATGATGGGTGCCTGAAAGCGCGGGGCCGCTGGGCCGTGCAAGTCTTAGGTGGCGGGCTCCGGGGCCTGGTTGGGCATGCAGAGGCGGGAGCCCGTCGGGTCATGGTCGCCGGTCAGGGCCAACGGCAGCGTGACCGGGCCAAACGGTGTTGGCGTCGCTGCCGGGTCCCGCGGATCGCTGCCGGCGGCGACTTCGGTGCCATCGTCGTGGCAGTCGCCGTCGGTGTCTGGGTTGAGGGGGTCCGTGCCATGGGTGTGCACTTCGTCGCCGTCAGGCAACCCGTCACCGTCCGTGTCTGGGTTGCAGGGGTCGGTGCCGGCGGAGCCTTCGCCTTCGCCGTCGGTGAGTCCGTCCCCGTCCGAGTCCGCGTTAAGGGGGTCGGTGCAGGTGCCGTCATGGACTTCCGTGCCGTCGGTCAGGCCGTCGGCGTCGGTGTCAGGGTTGCAGGGGTCGGTGCCGGCGGCGGCTTCCCCTTCGCCGTCAATGAGTCCGTCCCCGTCCGAGTCCGCGTTGAGGGGGTCCGTGCAGGTGCCATCGTTGATTTCGGTGCCGTCGGTTAGGCCGTCGGCGTCGGTGTCAGGGTTGCAGGGGTCGGTGCCGGCGGAGCCTTCGCCTTCGCCGTCGGTGAGTCCGTCCCCGTCCGAGTCCGCATTGAAGGGGTCGGTGCAGGTGCCATCCTGGATTTCCGTATCGTCGTCCAGGCCATCGCCGTCGCTGTCGAGAGTGGCGGATTGGATGCTCACCGAGTCAAAACGATAGTCGGCGCCCTGATCCCCGTGCCACGGAACGGCCTCGAAGCGGATCATGTCGATGGGGCCAGCCGCCAGGGGGGCCCGTTGGCTGCTGGCAAGGCGTTGCCCGTTCGCGTCGTCGACATGCAGTTGCATTTGGCCTTCGGCCGGCTCGAACTCCAGGACCATCGTGTACCATTGGTTGGCGGCGGGCCAATGGTAGAAGCCGCGTTCCTCGTGGTCGCGCGTGATGAGCGACAGGCCGTTGTTGGGTCGCACGCCATCGGTTAGGCCGATGACGGCGTAACTGGACCCGAAGGTCATCACGAAATTGGCATCGGTGTCGCCAGACGTGGTGCTGCCCTGGAAGTCAAAGGCCAGCGTCGTGGGGCGCTCCATCGGGATATCAAGATCCTCGCGAATGACGCGCGTGTAAGCGCCGCGCTGGTACGGGTGGAGATTGAGGTAGCATTCGTCGTCGCAGATTGTTGACGCGCCGCCCTGTTCCGTGTGCCAGCCGCCCAGGCCGTCGTCCCATTCCTCTTCGAAGACCACCTTGTATGGGACACTCTCGAGTCCTTGCAATTCGGGTCCTGCCTCAGCCCCGGTCGGGGCGAGGGAAATCACAAGCATCATGGCGAGCGGCAGGCCAGGCTGAAGCTTCATGGCAATTATGGATCAAGGAAGTGCGATATTTAGAAAGATAGGTCCCCTGGGGCCCCAAGGCAACGTTTTGGTTTTCGCGGCCGCGGGCATTTTGGTGGAGGGGGTGAAGGAGCCTTGGGGCCAGATATGGCGGAGTGCCCGTGCCTTTTCAATGGTCAGACGTCAGGGGCTCCGAAAATCGTCTCGGCGGTTTCTAAGGCAGAACCATCTAGGCGCCGCAGGCATCCGGGTGGAGGAGGTGAAGCGGCCGGGGGGCCAGAAATCCCACAGTGGGGTTGCATCTGCTTGTTCTACGGCCAGAGGTCCATGCACTCGTCGAAGACGCCGCCCCGAATCGAAAAGCGGATGTCGCAGCCGCTCTCGAACGAATAGCAGGCCAGGGCCCATGGATCCACCACGCTGGGAATGCACCCGGAACCCTGGGTGTAGATGCAGTGGATTGGTTCTCCCTGCGTATTGTAAATACAGTGCTCGTTTCCATCGCCGGGGCCGGCCGCCGCGCCGGGAGCAAACAGGACCACGGCCGCAGCGGTCAGGGCGCTGGCGACCAGCGTCTGCCATCTTGGTGTTGTTTTTCGTGTGTTCATGTCGTTGTCCTCCAGGGCCCGGGGCTTTGGCATCCCGGTGGGCGCCAGCCTTCGGGCGTGCAAAGGATAATCGCTTGCCTATTGAAATTCAGGTCCTATGCACGGCTGCCTCGGCAGGATTGTTGGCGTGCCATGCAACCCCGGAGTTGCCCAACGGGCTCGATCAGGAAAAGCCCCTGAGTCTCCGGGCGGAAAGCCCGTGGCATGTCGACCGGGCGCCCCCTCAGCGCCCGCGACTCGCAAGCGCGACCGTCGGCGCCGCCCGGACGAATGTGTGGCCAAGTAGGGGTCCAAGGCGACCAACCACCCGAGTGTCACCACTTTTAGTGACTTCTCCGGGGGCCCAGGTTTACGCCGGTCAAGAACAAAAGCGCCGCCTGTGGCAAGGTGACATGGGGCGATGTGCAGAGCCGCAAGGCGGCCCGCCTCGGCTCGGGTAAACCGCACGGAAGGCGGGTTTTGTCACCAAATGTCGAGGCAAACGGAAGGAGATGCTCGGTGGGCGGTGCATGGCGTCCGGGCAACTATCCGGTTGTCGCCGTCGGCGGCGCAGACTGGACCCGCACCATCCTCGTCTCCCTCCACCCGGTGGTGACGCGGATGTACTTGGGTGCCGCTGCGTCGAGCGTCGCGTCGCCGGTGTCGACGTGGAGGCCCCGGAGCCCCACGAGTTTCTCCGGTGGGGCAACCACCCAGAGGTTGTCCCAGCCGATGCGGGCGAGGAGGTCGGGGCGCAGCACCTGGGTGCCGCGACCGATGAGCATGCCTTGGCCGCCGATGGTTGAAAGGATCACCCGGGCGCTCGCGTGTTCATCCAGAAGCTCCTCCAGGTGGCGATCGTCCAGGTCCGTGGCTACGATGCGGTCGCCCACGATGGCGTCGAGGCCGAGCAGGGTTGGCTCGCCCCAGAATTGTCGCTTGATTGCCAGGCAGACGCTGCCGGCGCCGATGATCGTGAGGTCCGGCTCGCCCCATTCGGCGAGCACCTGCTCGACGAGGCCCTCTAAGGGTGTTTCGACGGTCGTGGCCGCCTTGCCCCCCTGCACGGCGGGGCTTAGTGGAACCCGCAGGGAGCCGGTCAGGTGGACATCCAGCCGGCCCGCGCGGTACGCCTCCTCGTCCAGGTCGGTGGTGTCGCGGAGGGTGGTGTCAAAGCCGGGCATCAGGTTGGACACGAGCCAGGCTGCCTCCTCCAGGTCGTGCGCGAACACGGGACTGGTGATCTTGACGCCCGCCGGGATTCCGAGGCAGGCAACGGTGTCATGGACGGCCCGGGCCACGTCAGATGCGGTGCCGTCGCCACCGACGAAACACAGCAGGTCGACCTTGGCGTTGGCCAGTGCCCGCGACGCAGCGGCCGTGTCGGCGGCCGTGGTCGCGCCCAGCGTGAAGTCCCAGTCGGCCAGAATGACCTCGGCGTTGGGCAGCGGCAGCCCCATGGCGCCCGGCACGGTCACCCACTTGACGGCATCGCCGACGAGTGTGGCGAAGCGCTCGGCACGCTCGCTGGCGTGGGGTTCGTATCCGGCCGCGAGGGCTTCCTTCCAGTGGCCGTCGCTGCCCTTGAACGCCCCGGGGCCGCCGATTCCGGCCACGGGGTTGACGAGCAGGCCCACTCGAAGGACGGCGCTACCCCTCCAGCCGGTCGA
>JBFIJP010000201.1:0-7480 GCA_041600695.1 Thermoplasmatota archaeon
CGACACGACGTTGGCAAACGGCTCTTCGCCGCGGCCGTCGTGGAGCGCCTTCGACAGGTCCCGTCTTGTCACCATGCCGGCTAACTGGCCCTCGGCATCGAGCACGGGGAATCCGTTGTGGCCCTGGTTCAGCATCTCGTCAAACGCCTCCCCGACGGTGGTCGTCGTCGACAGGGTATCGACCTTGCGACTCATGACATCCCCGACGGTGGCATAATCCAGCGGACTTACCGACCGGTCGTGCTCGTAATGAATCCCGCGCTTGGTCAGCCGGACCGTATAGATGGAATCCCGCGACAGGCCGACGCTCACGGCATCCGCCGTCACGGCTGCAAACATGAGTGGCAAAACGATCGCGTACCCGTCAGTCAGTTCCGACATGAGAACGATGGTTGTCAGCGTCGCTCGTCCCGTGGCCGCATAGAAGGCCCCCATTCCGACCAGCGCATAGGCTGCCACGGGCGCCGTGATGTCGGGGGCCAGCACGTTGAAGGCCAGCCCAAAGAGGGCGCCGTAGAGGGCGCCCTGGAAGAGCGAAGCCGAGAACACACCGCCACCTCCGCCGCTTCCGATGGTGATGCTTGCAGCAAACGGCTTGGCCAGCATCAGCACCAGGAGCAGAGGTACAGCCAGCATGAACGGCTCACCCCGAAGGATGGCCGACACCGAAGCATACCCGGTTCCAAAGATGTGAAAGTGGGACGCGCCACCCAATAGGGCCAGCCCGGCCAGTTCAAAAATGACCAACCCCGCGACTCCAACGATCAAACCGCCAATGGCCGGCTTGAACCACGGCGGCACGGGCAACCGCTCCCCAAGATCGGAAGCCTTTGCCAGGACCTTGATGAAAAGCACGCCACCCAGGCCGCACGCCACGCCCAGAATGAGGTAGAACCCGAGCTCCCACGGCGACACGAGCGTAAACTCAGGCACCTGGAATGTGGGGTGGTCGCCAAGAAACACATGCGCAACCGTGACGCCGATAACGGTTGCGATCACGACAGGAATGAAGGCGTGGGTGCTGAATTCCGGGAGAATCAACTCCATGGCAAACAGGACCCCTCCCAGCGGCGCGTTGAACGTCGCCGCGATGCCGGCGGCGACACCACAACCGAGCAGGACCTTGATGTCCCGGGGCCGGAATCCCAGCCTCCGCCCCATGCTGCTGCCCAGCGCCGCCCCCATGTACGCAATGGGGCCTTCACGGCCGGTCGAACCGCCCGTCCCGACGGTGACGCCCGAAATGAAAGCATGACCCCACGCCGTTCGGCCCTTGATGATGCCTCCCTTGGCTTGCACCGCCCCCATCACTTCGGCGATGCCCTGCCGCCGTGTTTCGGGGAACAGCAGGCGCACGAAACCCACCACCAGGCCCCCGGCGAAGGGCACAAGGAAGACCAGATAGCCCCAATTTGTGCTGAGAAACAGGTTCTCTTCGCGCGCCGTGGCGCCCACATCGCCCCGGAACGCAAGATTCTCGACGGCGTTGACGAAGCCACGGAAGAACACGGCCGCAAAGCCCGCCGCGACGCCCACCAGCAACGCCGTTCCGTTGAGGGCGGAAAACCGCCGCGTCATCAGCACAACGGGGCTACCGGCTGCCTGGACTAAAGGGCCGCGGGCTTGGCCTCAGCCTGCGGCAGTCGTCGCACGGCCAGGGCTACCAGGACGAGAAGGGGCGGCAGGACGAGGTTGGCACCCGGCGCCCAGGCACTGGACTCGGCCGCGGCAAGGCTGGATCGTACGATGGTGAAATTGTCCAACTCGGCGCCGGACGGCACGGCCACCGAGGCAACATTCAGCCGGTAGTCATCTGCACGTACCACGAGGTATTGGTTGACCGTGGCATGCGTGGCCTGCCAGGGAGGCATTTCGCCGGCATTGGCAGGAACGGGCGTCAAGCCACCGCCGCCCGAAATTACATAGACGATGCCGTCGCCCTTGTTGTACGGGCCGGCGTCCGTGCGGGTTGCGGCTTCCGCGATGATGGGGTAGGTCCGCTGGTAGTTGTGGTCATGGCCGTTGATGACCAGATCAGCACCATTGGCCTCCAGAACGGGCAACCAGGTGTCCCGCATCCACCGTGCATAGGAGCCGGCGGCGGTGCTCTCCCGGTAGCTGCCGGTGGAGTAGGGTGGATGGTGGAAAACCACGACGGTCCACGGCATGCCGCGTGCCTCCGCTAGGCGCAGATCCACGTTCAGGAACTGCAGGATGAGGGGATTGGTGGCTCCCACCCGACAATCCGGGTGCACCCGCTGGATGTTGCGGGCGGCCATTCCTTCCAGGCACATCTCGTCCGAATTGACCATCACGACGTGAACCGGGCCGGCGTCGAAGGAATACGTGTGCTCGTCGCCGGGGAAGTCGAACCGCGTGTCCCAGTGGTAGTAACCAAGAGCCTGGTCGTTGTCATGGTTGCCCGGCGCCGCAAAGAAGGGCGCCTGCGCGAAGACGGGTTCGTTGATCTGGAACCACTGGTTCCAGAAGCGCACCTGGCCTTCCTCCTGGTATGCCAGGTCGCCCGCGGCCAACGCCACGTCCGCGCCCACGGCGGCTGCAGCTTGCGCCACCTCAACAGGATGGAACAGCGGGGGACCAACTTCCCCGTCCTGGGTCGTTGCCTGGTCCGCGTAGTGGACGATGGTGACCGGCTCGTCACGCCCTGGCAGGGACCGCATCGCCTGGAGGGCGCCTTGTTCACCGGAGCCGTCGGTGATCTGGTAGTAGAAATGGCGCGTCGGGCCATCGGGCCCCATGACCGTAGCAGGCAGGTACGCGCGGAAAATCGTCACCGGGGCCTCTTCGAAGTCACGCTGGATGTCGGCGGCGCCGAAGCCCACGTAGGGCGCGCTGTCCAGGTAGGCCACGAATTCCCCCTCGACGCGCTGGCCAAGGCTCGCGTCCGGCCCGAACTCAACAAATCCGTCCGACATTCCGGCAAACAGGCCGGGCATGGCCCACGTGACGCTGACGCGCCCGTCTTCCTGCGACAGATGCACTTGTTCCGGCATGGCCGCGGCATTTCCAACGATCAGAAGCACCAGCAGCCACGCATAACGAACCACCATGTTCGGGCAACCCCGCGTCCAGACTTAGGCCGAACCGAACGTATCCGGATTATACAGAACGCGGGACGCGCGTTCCTGCCAACGGCGGTCCCACCAAATCCTGTATGCTTGGCCACCCCAAGGCTCCTACCATGGTTAGGCCACGTTCTGGAATGCCACCGCCCAAGGGGGTAACCGGACCGGGTTGCGAGGTGAGGGCTATGGTGGACCCTCGCTCAGGACCGCCTGCCGGGGCGGCGCCTCTTCGTCGCCGAAGATGAGACCCCCGTCGGCAGCGTACCGGGCAAAGGTCGGGAACGGCACCAGCGGCGACAGGCGCATGACATCGTGGAAGCTGCGCCGCGGACGGAGTTTCTCGGGGACCATGGACGGCGGCAGCACCGCGTAGGGGCTCGACCACCCCCGCAGGCGCCGCAACTGTGCCTCCATGTCCTGCACCGCTGCCCGGCGGGCCAGCTCTGCCTCGTCGCGAAGCCGAAAACGGTGGCTTGCCTGGTGGCAGTCGACGCAAAGCGTGTACAGGTTGTCCCACCTGTAACTGAAGGTCACGGCGCGGTGGTCGCCCCCCGCCCGTACGAATGCCGCGGCATCCGTGATGTGGGCCAAGTGAAGCACGCTCTTCTTCTCGGTGGCCCGGCAGACGCGGCAGCGGCGCCCGTCCCGATCCAGCACCACATTCCGCCACTTCTGCTGTAGCGGCTGCCGATAGCGCTGGTAGGGCTCGGGCTCGCGACGGCGTGTTTTCCGTTGCGCCCCGCGCCGTGCACCCACAGCCGCCACGCCGTCGACAGAGGCATTAACGTGCGGGACGGGCGAGTGAAAGCTCGCGCCGTGGCACCAGAGCAACATAAAAGAAGAGAAAGTGAAGGAAAAGGAACTTTCCGGGTGCAGCCCGGACAAGGGCGCCGGAGGAGGCGAGTTCACTCGACGCCGAAGAAGCCCCGCAGAACCCCGCAAGGCAGTGCAAGCACGGCCTCCCGGATCGCTCGGGCACAGCCCTCGCGGTTCAGCGGCGCTCTTCGGAAGCCTGGGGCTACTCGACGCCGAAGAAGCCCCGCAGAACCGGGTGCATCTCCATCGCCTGCTCCTTTGCGATCTGTTCGTACATTCTCATGAGAATGCCGACACAAAGCAGCAAACCTGTACCTGACGCGTTACCGACCGTCCCGATCATGTCCGCAATCGCAGCCAGACCTCCGACCAGCGCACCACCGATCACCGTGATCGTTGGAATGTACCGGCCCAGGATCTTCTGCAGGACACGGGGGTCGCGGCGGAAGCCGGGGATCTGCATGCCCGAGCGCTCGATCTGCTTGGCCACCGACTCGGGGCCCATGTTCGTGGTCTCGACCCAAAACTTGGCGAACATGATCGAACCGCCAACGAAGAGCGTCATGTAGACAATGATCTTGATCAAGATCTGCCAGGGCTCGTGGCCGGTAGCGGCCGCCCCGTACCGATCAGGGTCAAAGATGGGCAGGAACCACGCGGCCAGGCCATTGAACGTGGACAGGTACCAGGCACCGCCAGCCACCGGCTGCGTCTGTCCCTGCGGGTAGGTGCCAATCCACCACGCATGGCCGATTACGGGGATCTCGCTGAACGTTGGGTGCTGCCACAACAGCAGGCTGAAGATGTTCACGTTGGCAATCAATGCGGCCATCAAGATGACCGGAATGTTGCTGGCGTAGATCAACCGCAGCGGGTAGCGGCCGCGGGCACCGCGCACCTTGCCGTGGGCGAGGGGCAGTTCAACACGGCTGGCTTCGGCGTAGACCACGAAGAAGAAGATCGCGATCGTTCCGAAGAAGGTCAAGATCGGATTGGGGAACGCCTGGTTCCCAATGAACATCTGTTCAAACCCTCCCCCATGCACCAGACTTGCCAGATCACGCTGGGTGAACACATACAGGGCCATCGGGATGGCGCCCACCGGCGGGTTGTTGACGGGGTCGTAGGGGCTGCCCTGGGTGATCGGCTGGTAGTTGAGCGTCCCCGTGAAGAGGGCCTGGCTCACACCAGCGGCGATGAACAGCGAGATACCGGAACCGATACCCCATTTGCTGATCAGTTCGTCCATCAGGAACACGATGATCGAGCCCATGGCCAACTGGGCGATGATGATACCGCGAGCCCAGCCGAGACCGGATCCAGGCCAGGCGGCCTCGCCGAACCAACTGATGAAACGGGTATCGGGTTCCAGGAAACCGAACACCTGCGGGATGGACTCCACGAAGATGAACAGAAGCACCAGAACCTTCTGTGTACCCTGGTAGATCGCCTTGTCCTCTGCCTTGGTCAGGTCGAGGCGGATGATCTTGGCACCCGTGAACAACTGCATGACGATCGACCCAGTGACGATCGGACCGATGCCCAGGTGGACGATGGTGCCCGAGGCGCCGGCCAGAATGGCGCGGAACCCTTCGAACAGGTCCAATTGCGTGGACGAAACGCCAAACAACGTAATGTTGGACATGGCGAAGTACAGAAGCAAGCAGCCCGTTGTCCACAGGAGCTTGGTCTTGAACGACACATGGCCTTCCGGCTTGCGGATGGCCGGCCATCGGTCAATTAGGGGCTTTAGTGCGTAAAGGCGACTTCGGGTTTCGGCCATGCCAACTCCACCGTAACTCGGGCGGCCAATCCAGCCCCCCACTTAACTTCTGCCAGTTGCAGGGTCAGGGTCAAGGAGTGAGAGATAGGAGAATCAGGGGGAGGAGAACCAGTGGGACGCAGCGCGCCTACTCACTGTCGACGAGCTCGACGGCGCCGCCGGCAGCCTCGATCTTCGCGACCGCGCGGTCGGTGGCAGAGGCCACTTTCACCGTCACGGCGGCGCTGATCAGACCACTGCCAAGCAGCTTGGTCACGCCGGCACCAGCCAGGTCGATCTCGGCCTGGCCGGGGAAGCGCGCGCCGAGTTCGCCCACGTTGAGCGTGACGTCCTCGGGAGTGCGGCTCTTCGACGTGAACCCATGGCGACCCCACGGCTTCGCCGCAAGGTGAGCGTGCTTGCCGCCCAGAACCTGGAGCTGCAGGAAGCGGTGCTTGTTGGCACCGGCACGGCCGCGGCCGCCCTTCAGTCCAGCTCCACGGCCGGCCTTCTTGCCACGACCGTGGGTCATCGACCCACGCATCTTCTTGGCTTTGCCACCCTTCGCCATCTTAGATCATCCTCCGAACGAGGTCGTTGATCGCTTCGCCACGGTACCCGAGGGCACCGCCGGCCTGCCAGGAGCGCTTGATGCCCTCCAGACCCTTCTTGGCCGGGTGCAGGCGCAGCAGGGGCTTGACGTCCGGGAGCTGCTTGTACAGGGCCTTGCCATCAACGATGGCAGCCGCGAACTCCTCGATCGAGGAGAAGTCCGTGTTGGCCTTGACGTAGTCGTCGGTGACAGGCTTGTTGCCGGAGAGGCGGCCGCGGGAGCGGATCGCCTCAGCCAGGGTGCCAGCGTCGATCTCGCCCCAGGTCACGTAGTCCTTTGCAGTCTGCAGCATACCCTTGGTCGTCTCGTTGTCCGGAAGAACCACGCAGTGGTTCACGCGGTTGAGGCGCATGTAGCGGAGGGTGTCCTTGATCTGGGGCCGGACGTTGATCTGGCCGCGCAGCCGAATGACGGAGTAGGCCATCAGGACTCCTCCGCCTCAGATTCTTCCTTCGCCTTCTGCAGGTTCAGGGCACCGTGGACGATGTTGATGCGCGCCGCCTGCTGCGGGATCATCTTGACCTCGTTCAGGTTCTGGAGCGCCTCGAAGATCGCCTTGGCGTAGTTGGTGGTCGTCCGGGTCTGTCCGCGGGCGAAAACCCACGCGTCCTGGATACCAGCCATGCCTAGCAGCGACTTGGCCACCTTACCGCCGACCAGGCCGGTTCCCTGGGGAGCCGGGCGGATCGTGACTTCGGTGGACGCGCACTTGCCCGTCACCTTGTAGGGGATGGAAAACGCGGGGGCACCGGGAGCCGACTGCCAGGAACCGGCACCACGGGCAACCTCGATCATGTTGATCTTGGCACGGTCAATGGCGCGGCGGATGGTCGGACCGACCTCCTTGCCCTTCGCCTGACCGAGGCCCATGAAGCCGTCCTTGTTGCCCGCCACGCACGTGATGGCGAAGCGGACACGGCGACCGGAGTCCGTCATGCGCTGAACCATGTTCACGTCCAACACCTCGTCCTCCAGGTTCGGCAGCAGGATGTCCACGATCTCAGCCTCGCGCAGGGGCAGGCCAGTAGCCAGAGCCGCGCTCATGCTGGTAATCTCGCCCGTCTTGACCATGCGGCCGAGGCGGGTTTTGGGCTCCCATGCTTGCAGGTTGGCTCGGTCGTCACGGCGGGGACGGCGCTGACCACCGCCACCGCGCCCGCGACCACCAGGGCCACCGCGGCCAGGGCCACCGGGTCCGCGGCC
>JBFIJP010000202.1:0-7475 GCA_041600695.1 Thermoplasmatota archaeon
GGTGGAGAGTCCGACGCCGGTGCCCGGCTGGTTGGTGGCCAGGCACGTCTGGATGTCGCTCCGGTTCAGGCGGGCGAAGGCCTCGCGGGCGCCGGGCAGCCAATGGAACTTCGACCAGCGGCGCACCTGGAAGGGAAACCGGCCCGGGTGGACGTTGAAAACACCGTCGCGGTCCAGGAAGACCGTGAACCGGGGCGCCTTGCCGCGCAGGGGGCGCGGGCGCGCCATGACCTCCTTCACAGCCCCGGTGCTGCCGGGACCCTCCTTGAACGTTGTCGTCGAGGCATCAACCATCGCGTCGACTGGCGAGCAGTTGGCCGATGGTCGTGCGACGCTCGGCGTAGGCGTTGTGCTTGTGAATCGACTCCTCCGCCTCGCTTGAACAAAACACCTCGGCGCCGTCTCCCAGGGACGCATACCGGGTGGCCACCATGTACAGGGCCGAGCGCACCACATCCTCCACGAACTTGGGGTCCTGGTGGGCCTGGATGACCAGGTCGCCTTCGTCCCCGCGTTTAAGCAACTCGTACGTGGGCGCTGACAGCGCCTCCTCGCACAAATCCACCAGGTCCTTGGCTTCGATGTCCTGTCCTTCCGGCACGTCGATCTCCAACCGGACCCGGTTGCGCTGGTTGTGGGTGATGAAGGGAATGTCCGGGTTGGCGGCTCGCCCCTCCCGTTCGAACTTGTGGCGGGCGGTCTCCATGGCGCACGGGCAGGCACTCATGCCGACCACTTCGACGCCCACGCGGCGCTTGATGCTGGCTTCCCCGTTGGCGCCGCCAGCACGGATTCCGAACGCCTCCGCACGCAGCCGGTAGTGTTCCACCGTCGGCTTGCCGCCGGGATTGGTGCGGGTGAGGAAGTAATCCGCCTCCGCCCTGGCGTCCGCGTCCTGGGCGTAGTCGTGCTTGTCCAGCAACCGCTGCACCAGCCGCCGGCAGAGATTCTCCAGGCTGCGCGCCTTGCGTCCAACCACCTCGTCGTCCAGAACGTCGGCCAGCGCCTCCAGGTTCCGGCTCATGTGGGTGCCCTTCTGGTCGGCGGGGAGATCCACGAACAAATCGAACGTGGCCACGACGCCGTTGGGCTCCTGGCCGGGTCGGTGCACGGTCACCGGTTTCTTGACGCCGCGAACACCCACGCGGGTGAGCCTGTACGGGTGGGGCGCTGCGGCGGCCTGGACGTCGGGAGAGTCCTCCACGGGCCGGCCACGCCGAGGGTCGGTTATGAAGGGAACACCCGGGGCGATTGGCCACCGATCGACCCCGCGGGTCACCGCCGAGCACCGGGGGCAGCCTGACCCCGCGGGTCGACTCGCCCCCGGTTGGCCGGCGCCACCACCACCACCACCACCACCACCACCACCACCACCACCACCACCCTAGTCCCGGCGTCTCTGTGCGCGACCCATCCTCAGCCGACGAGCGCACGCCCCACCCAGGGACCGCACGGCGGGCGGCATTCCCGCGACCCCAGGCGTAGCGCAGGCCCTGGCCTGCGCAAGCCGGTAGCGCGCGGGGTTCTTTTTATCAAAAAGGCAACCGGTGGGCCTGCTGCATGCTGAACCGCCCTGTTTTGCTGGTCGTTGCCTGGTTGTTCATCGTGGCTCCGAGCGTTGCACCCGCGAGTGAAACCGATGCGGTGCTCGTGGTGACGGTAACCCCAAAAGACCGGTCCATCCAGGTGTCGCCCTGGCATGTCGAGGTCCAGCCGGGCACCACCATTCTGTGGAAGCTGGAGGGGGCGGCAGTCGACATCGTTGCCCGTGACGGAACCGTCTGGTGCCAACTCACCGCCGCCGAACCGTCTTGCCAGCGATCGTTCTGGGCGCTTGGCCACCACAGCTACCACGCACGGGCCGTCAACCCGTACGACAGCGTGACCGCACTGGACGTTCCGCCCGGCCCCGATGCGATCTACATGCGCGAATGGGCAGCCATCAATGTCTTGCCGGACCCGGGTGCCGTGGAGATCCTGGAATTCCGGGATTTCACGTTCAACGACCAACTCGCCTACCAGGGCACGACAGATTTCGTGTTCGTCTTCGACGCCTGGTGGCCGCACGGGACCCTCGTGGGACCAGGCATCTCCTGCACGTTCACGCAGCGCGGCCAATTCTGCGCACACACACTTTCCAACATCGGCACGCACGCATTCCGGGTGGAATACCGGCATGAGCCCACCGACGCTTATCCCGTCATCCACCCGTTGGATGTTCAAATCCGGGGAACGTCGCCCACCATTGCCTTCGCCACGCCGGCAGCCGGCGCGGCGGTTGCCGGCACCTTCACGGTTACCGGAACGGCCTCGGCGCAATCCGGAATCAGCCACGTCGATGTGAAGGTGGCTGGCCAACGCTGGCACCCCGCCACGGGGACAACCTCATGGAGCATCGCCGTGACGGACGAGGGGCTGCGGCAGGGACCCATCGAGGTGACGGCGCGGGCCACATCGCTGGACGGCCAGGTCGTCGAAACCACCCGCACGCTTGATCTGAGCGCCCGGGGAAGCGCCGATCTGGCCATCACGCAATTGGTCATTGGCGACTGGCGAAACCCGGACATCTTTTGCCTGCACTTCACGTGTATTGCCAACGTTGCTGCATTTCAGTATCCCTTCATCTGGGTCGACGCCAAGAATCTGGGCAGCGAGCGGGTCACATCCACCTTCCGGCTTGACTATTTCGAGGACGGCGCATGGCACACCCTGGTCGAAGAGGACTGGTCGATCGGCCCCGGCGCCAGGCTCGCCAAGGAGTGGTACTGGGTCGATGCGTTGCGCCTGGGCAATTGGATCCTGCGCGCCACCATTGACGCCGACGATGATTTTGCGGAAACGGACGAGGCGGACAACGAGAAGCGGCGCGTCGCCCGTTTTGCGGCGGCCACGAGCACGGTTGCGCCCAATTACAACATTGTTCGAACCTTTGAGGAAGCCGAACGCCGCTACAACGGCTCCCTCGTCGGGCAACGGGCGCCCTCGCCGGGGGTCGCCCCCCGGTTGGATGGCGGTTTCTTCACCGAGTGGTGAGCCCTCATCGCGGGCCGCCGGCCAGGGGGGCCGCGTGTAGAGCAGTGCGTCCGAAGTCATCGGGCCCGGCCCACGCCAGGAAGCCCCGATCGCCCACCCAGGCGGACGCGAAGTACTCCAGGGTGCTGTCGCCGTGCACGGGCGCGGCCGAGATTTGGCGCACGGGGCCGACCGAGCCGACGGGACCGACGGAACCGTCAGCGAACGGGGCGGCCAGAACATGCAATTCCTCGTAGGTTCCCTGGTAGAACGACACAAGGCCCCGGCCAGTGGCCGGGTCGACGCTGAATGCGATGTTGCGTTCATCCCCGGTGGGTTCGTCATGGACCAGCAGCGTGCGATTCCAGGTAGCCCCGCCGTCGGCACTGACATCCAGGACCACCCGCTCATTGTCGGCGCCCTCGGCGCGAGCGAAGCCGGCCCGAAGCTGGCCGTCGGCGCGCCACAACTGGGGCATCGACGGCTGCCACTGGGGCCCCGGCATCTCGCCCATCTGAACCGGTGCACCCCAGGTCTGGCCACCATCGACGCTTCGCATCAGATCATAGGTGCCGTTCCAGCCGTTCTTGTACGCGAGCAGAACGGTGCCTCCGAGGGCAGCAACGTTGGCGCCGTAGCCGCGCTCGCTGAGAACGCGGGGCTCCGACCACGTTGCCCCGGCGTCGTCGGAGGCCATCATGGTCAGGGCGAGTCCATCTTGGCTGATGTCATTCCATACCAAAAAGGCCCGACCGGTCTCCTGATCGACGGTCAGGAATTCCTTGTCCGTCCACGCTCCCACCTGCGGACGGGCCGCCGGCGTGAACGCGATGGCTCCAACGGAATCGTGCACGAGCCGCGCCTCGAACGTGGCCCCACCATCCGTCGATCGCCACAGGGCCAGATCGATGTCGCGCGGCGCTGGCGCAAACACGCATGGCAGCGCTGTCGGGGTGCAGCCACCGCTGACCGGCTGGCCCACGAGCGCCGCCAGCAGCAAGGTCCCGTCGGGGTGGAACGCCACCATGGAGTCAGCCGCAAAGCCATAGCCTGCCAGCGGCCCCGGCCCGTCGTTGGGGCCGCCCGGAGGGCTGGATCGGGTCCAATTGGCGCCGCCGTCGCGGCTCTGGTACACCACTTGCCACGAATGGCCCATCTGCCCGTCGTGCAGCCCATTGCCCATGACCACCAGATGGTCCGGGTTGGTGGGGTTGATGGCCCCCCAGGGCTCTGATCCGCCGAAGCCCGCCACCTGAGCCGCGCACCCCTCGAAGAGGCAGGTGAAATCTGGCGGCGCCGCCTCAAGCGGCGCGGCGGGGGCAGGGCGGTCGGTGCAGCCGGCGAGGGCGACGGCCACCAAGACGATCGTGACGGTGGTGCTGATCAGGAGGCGCATGGCAGCCTGGCAGGCGGCAGCGTTGATGTGGATTGTGGGGCATCGCTACCGCCTGAAGCACCCGGCCGCCGACGGTCGGCGGCGGGCACGGGGCAATGCGGGGCCCAGCTCAGGGGTAGGCGACGGGCCGACCGGGCGCGTATTTGGGCTTCACTTCTTCGTTGCCTAACTGGCCGTATTTCTTTTCGCCCCAGCATTGGGCGGTGCCGTCGCTGAGCAGGGCGCACGTGAAGTCCGTTCCCACGGCGATGCTGACGGCGTTGCTGAGGCCTTGGACCGTAACGGGCGTCAAGCGATCGGTGATTGTGCCGTCACCGAGTTGACCGTGCCTGTTTCCCCCCCAGCATTTTGCAGTTCCGTCGGTAAGGACGGCGCAGGCGTGGCGACTGGCGGCATCGATGTCCGCAGCGTTGTTGATTCCGGTAACATTGACGGGCGTGTGGCGGTCGTTGGTGGTGCCATCGCCGAGTTGCCCGTACCGGTTGTAACCCCAGCACTTCGCGCTTCCGTCAGCAAGAACAGCACACGTGGAGGCCCCGCCCTGCGACATGCTGAGTACGTCACGGAGTCCCGTGACCTGGACGGGCGTTTCTCTGGTAACTGTCGTACCGTCGCCCAGCTGCCCTCGCCAGTTGGACCCCCAGCATTTGGCGGTCCCATTTTCCAGCACGGCACACTGGTGGGCGCCTGCGTACGACAGCCCGACGACGTCGGTGAGGCCCGCGACCAGGGGCGGCGGGTAACGCGCCGACGCGCCCTGGCGAGAGTGTTGGCCGGTCCATGACTGGACCGTGCCGTCTTCTAGGATAACGCCGGCGCCCCCGTAGCCACCCGAAATGCTGAGCGCCCCAGCCACGCCAAAGATGTCGACGGGCGTGGTACTTCCGATCGAACGTTGACTATCCGACCCCCAACACTGGGCGCCGCCAGAGTTCAGAACGGCACACGTTCCGACAGCCGCGGTAGTTATCCCCACGGCCGAGGCCATCTGGTCGACGGCAACCGGGGTGAGGGCAAAGTCAGTGGTCCCATCACCGAGTTGACCCACCTTGTTCATGCCCCAACACTTGGCGCCGCCATTGCTGTGCAGGGCGCACGCATGGCCGTCACCGGCCGCGACGCTTGTTGCATCAGAGACCCCGGTGACGGGAACGGGTGACGTTTCTAGCAACGCGACCCCATCACCCAGTTGGCCATACCGACTGTAGCCCCAGCAGGTGGCACTCCCGTCAACCAGCACCGCGCACGAGTGATACCAGTTGACGGTAAGGTCCGCAACTCCAGTGAGTCCCGTAACATTGACCGGGGTGGGCCGATTGGTCAATGTGCCGTCCCCCAGTTCGCCGTGTCCGTTGTAGCCCCAACATTTTGCGGTGGCATCGACAAGCCGTGCGCACGAGCGCGCATTCCCTACCGTGACGTCGATTGCGTCCGTGACGCCCACCACGGTGAGTTTGGTTGAACGGTTCTCGGGAGTTTTGGTGGAACCGTCGCCCAGTTCCCCGCTGCCGTTGGAACCCCAGCATTTGACAAGCCCACTGCCCAAGACAGCGCACCGATGCAGGTTGTTAACCGCGACGGCGACCACATCGGCGAGCCCCTCGACGAGCACCGGCCTTGTAATGGCCCGACCATTGTTGTCGGAGCCCCAGCACTTGAGCGTGCCATCTTCCAGAACCGCACACGTCGCATAGATGCCTGCGGCGATGCTCACGGCACCCACGAGATCCACGACCTGCGTGGGCTCCCGGCGGTGTGTAGATGTGCCATCGCCGATCTGCCCTTCCCAGTTGTTACCCCAGCATTCGGCAGTCCCGTCCCCTAAGACGGCGCACGTATGCCATGTTCCCGCCGCGATGCCAACCGCATCGGTGACGCCCGGCACCGTGACCGGCGTCGGGTAAGCCTGAGGAGGCCCCCCAAGGCCGACCGCCCCGAACGCGTCACCCCCCCAGCACTTGACGGTGCCATCGACCAAGACCGCGCACGTGTGCATTAGCCCACTGGCCATCTCGACGACTCCTGTGAGTCCCACGACCACCACGGGGGTCGGTCGATCCGTCGTGGTGCCATCACCCAACTGTCCGGCGCTGTTGCGCCCCCAGCAGTAGGCGCGACCATCCAGGTGAGCGGAACAGGTGTGTTCGTGGCCGGGAGCCACGCTCACGGCCGGCGCGGCCGCCAAAAGAAAGCTATCGGGCGGCGTTGGCCCCTCGTTTTCGTCGTCCACGGGCACGGTCCCCGCCTGGGCTTCGTCGGTGTTGCTCGTTCCATCACAATCCAAGTCATCGAGATTGGCGCCAGCCAGGCATTCCTCCGAAGGGGGCCCGGCTTGGACACCTAGGGAGGCTAGTATGATGAATACTGCAACAAGAAGCGTGAAATGAGGACGATCGGCAACCATCGAGCACTGATGACGACCCCAAGTGTTAATGATTACCCAGGATACAATTTCGCTAAATTGAGCCGCTTCCGCGCCCGGTCAGGCTAGAAGCACCCAAAAACGGTCAACCAACCGGCCCACGCCAGGGCGCCCAGGATGGATGCGCCCCAGCTAACGAGGAGGAACTTGCCTTTGCGGGTCTTGTGGCGAAACAGGGAAAACCCGACCAGCAGACCCAGCCCGCCCCCGCCGAGGCCCAGGAGCTGGAGGGTCTTCTCCGGCACGCGGGGCTTGTCGCGGGCCCGGTTGGCCCGACGGCCGGACCCGCCCTTCACCTGCGCCAGCCGTTTGTCGTGCCGCACGACCAAGAGGGTGACGATGTTGAGGAAGGCGAGGAAACCGAGCAGGGCCAGGCAGGTGTAGTCGACCACGGCGCAGCCACGGCGCGCCGGGTCAAGAACATCCGGGTTCTAGACCGGCCGCGCCAGATCGATTCCGGCTACGGGCGCCCAGTGATATCCCGACGTCGCGGCCTGGTTGTTGCTCTCGTCCAGTTCCACGTAGCCGTCCGCAGGGTCCAGGGTCACGCGAATCGGGAACTCACCAACAAAGGTCGCCTCATTCCACGCATGGGCATAGGTCAACTTGGCGCCCGGCTCGAGATTCCCCGGCACCGAGAACGAA
>JBFIJP010000203.1:0-7439 GCA_041600695.1 Thermoplasmatota archaeon
CCCAGGCCCGCCATGGCCACCGCCATCAGGGTACGGATGCTGGCCTGGTAGGATGGATCACTGGGAGCCCCGTGGCCGTCGATGGCGAGGTAAGATGTGGGGCCCAGTTGCAGGATTTGGGGTTCCTCAGTGGCTTGAAGATACTCCT
Organism: Thermoplasmatota archaeon; assembly: GCA_041600695.1. Lineage (GTDB taxonomy): Archaea > Thermoplasmatota > E2 > JACPAO01 > JAHFTW01 > JBFJVP01. The sequence continues at coordinate 149 of JBFIJP010000203.1, forward strand.
CGGGAGACGCTAGCGCCATGGGTTCCTGTGGCCCGGCTGGCGCCTTAGAATGGCAGCCTGCGGCCCGCGGTCAAGGTGGCCGCAGGGCCTACGTGGGCGTGGGTTCGGCTGGGCCCGGCACACGGCAACCCCTTTGTCGAAGGCCCAATCTGGCACAACATGGCACATTTCCCGCTCCGTATGGTCCGGCTGGCGCTGCGTGTTCTTCCAGCGCCCCTGCGGGAGCACCTGGCGGTGTGGCTCTTCTTCAGGCAACCGGATCACGCCGAGCCGGAGCGCGAACAGGCATGGCGGGCCCGCGGCACCGAGATGGAGGTGGCGGGCTGCGCTGCCGTGGCCTTTGGCCCTGCCGACGGGCCGGCGGCGATCCTGATGCACGGCTGGGCGGGGCGGGGCCTGCAATTGTCCGCCTTCATTGAGCCCCTGACAAACGCCGGCTTCCGTGTTGTCGCGGTGGACGGGCCGGGCCATGGCCGGAACGAGGGCGGCTTGCCGGGTCTTCCCACCATGGCAGCGTGCCTCGAGCAAGCCATCGTGGAGTTGGACGCCAAGGTCATCGCCGCCCACAGCGTTGGAGCGGCCGCCGCCATCATCGCGGCATCGCGCAACGGCTACCAGGGCCGTCTGCTCTGTTTGGGGGGCCCGCCCGAGACGTACAACATTTTCACCCGGGCGCGGGGCTACATGGGGCTGCCGGAATCGGGCCGGACCCGCTTCATGGAATACCTGCGCCGTCGGGTCCAGGGGGTCCGGTTCGACGACGTTATGGACATCCAGGCGGCGGCAGGCTCCCTGGGCCATCGGCTGATGGCGATCCTGGCCGAGGACGACGACAGTGTTCCCGTAGAGGAATCGCGCGCCATCGTGGAAGGCGCCGGCGGGGAGGTTCTGGTCCTCAAGGGGCCATCCCATCGAAACATCATGTGGGCCCCCGACGCCGTGGTATCAGGCGTGCGGTTCCTGACGGAGCAGCCAGTGCGGAAGGAGTCCACGGCATCCATCCCGGCACCCCAGGCACCGACGTAGCAGCACGCTCACCGGATTCCGGAGTCGCACTCCACGCGCACCGCCGTCCACTGATGCGCTTGCACCGTGAACACGGGGGCCGAGCAACTGGGCGGGCCCGCCTGATTCTCGCCGCGAATCGTGTACTCACCCGGTCCGGCCGTCACGCGGAAGGTACCCTCGGCATCCGAATGGAATCGGGCCACAATGCTGCCGTTGGGCCCGGGGCGGGTCAGGAGCAAGTCGGTCTCGTACAGCCGATCGTTGCATTCCGGCTCCGGGGGATCCCGTTGCACCGGGCACACCGGACCATACCAAACGGTACCCTCGGCGCCGCTGTCAGGGACGGGCGGGGCTGCGCATCCGGCCAGAAGGAGCCATGCCGATGCAGCCAGGAGGAAGCGCATGACCGCGTTCCGATCAGGCAGTATTTCAGGCTAGGCCCGCGGGTCCCGCGGCCGGTCGGACTCCGGCCCGGCGGCCCCCGGGCACCGTGCCCCAGCACTCGACAGGACCCTATGGGGGCCCGCGGAGGGCAGCCACAGATCACTTGTCGCCTAACACGCCGCTGGCAACGCCGACGCCACGCACGGCGGGGCGGGCACCACGGCCAGGCGACCGGGTCTTGCGTGGTTCGCCCGAATCCACCTGCATGAAGTCACACTGGGGACCGCAGGTGGCTTGTCGACGGGGCAGTCTTCCGCGCCGTGGCATCGCGCGGGTGAGGGTGGCCCACGAAGCGGCGACAACAAAGAATGCGAACCAACCCGCCCAGAGGCCCTGCGCGCCGGTGGCAAAAACAAACGCCACGACGCCAAGGGAACCGGCGCCGCCCCCCTCCAGTATGCGAAGGGACAATTCCGGCGACTCGCGGTGGGCAGCCAGGGCACAACTGACGTAGACCACTGGGAAGACGGCCACGAGCGGGGCCGCCTGGGGAAACCACGCGACGGTGACAGCCACGAGGCCCACGGGGATGGCGCCGGCAAGGAAGCGCACCGGTACCGGAAGGGGGCGGGGTCGGCCGCCCGCGCCCGCGTTCACTCGCAGGAACGCCATGGCCACGGCCACACCCACGCAAACCAGTGCCAGGGCGGTGGGTGGCACGCGGGAGAGCACCAGTGCCATGGGGATGATGCCCGCCAGCGGCCAGAGGTGGCGCCCCGACTGGGCGATCAATAGCCCCACAAGGATGGCCAGCAGCGTGGCCGCGATGCTGGCCATTCCGCCGATCAGGCTGCCACTCTTGTCAAACAGGACCAGCGCCGCCGTCGGAGTGACGGGGCTCGCCGCCAGGACGCCGCCCAGCGGACCCCGGATGCGCCGGCTGGCCGCGGTGGCAGCGACCACGCCAAAACCGGCCAAAACGGCCACGATCAGGGTGCGGGCATCAAGCATGGCGCACCCCTGGGGCATGGTGCCAGGCCTTGGCGCGGCTCATGGGGGAATCTGCATCCGTGACGGGCACCGGGCGCGCCAGACTCGCCCCCTTCTAGGCCAAGGCACCGGATGGGTCCGGCAGCTCCCTCTCCCGGCCCGATTTTTTGCGCCCCGGGCCGCTGGTTGGATATTCTCACCCCTGAAAACCACGCCGTCGCCTTTTCTTCAAAGCCCGGATGGGTCCCGTCATGGACCCTGCTCTGGTGCGTTTCCATCTCGACACGCCAACATGCGCCGCCGTCGCCAAACTGCCCCAAGAGGAGCGGGTCCACTGCCACGTTCCCGGCGGGCCGTTTGGCGCCTACGCCTGGACTTCCGGCGAAACACCGACGGGCTGGAAACCCCTGCTGGCCTGCGGCGGCGGAAGTTTCGTTCGCCTGGAGGAAGAGGACTGTTCCCACTGCCCGCTGGGGGCGCTGCCCCCGGATGCCTTCCCGGTCGCCGTGGAGGCACGAGCCGATGGTCTGCGCGTGGACCTTGCGCTCCCCGATGCCAACCAGTTGCGGGTCATCTTGCGCCACTGGGCGGCCCGGGGCCAATCCCCCCGCATCGTCAACGGGCGCATGCCGGATGCGGACCGGCGCGCGCTGGCGCTCATCGACATGGGCCTGCTGACACCCCGCCAGCGCGAGGCCCTGGAAACGGCGGCCCGCATCGGCTATTTCTCTGCCGGGGGCTACGCAGGGGTATCGGATCTGGCTGAGCAAATGGGGTGCAGCCGCTCGACGGCCCACGAGCACCTTCGCAAGGGACTGGAACGTCTTCTTCGCGCCACCCTTGCCTGAACCCGCACTCGCCTGGGATCCAGGGCGCGGCCGCCAACTCTTTGTCGGAAGTCCGAGTCGCAACTTTCGTGAAGCTTGCGACGATCAGGGTAAGCGCGCCGCGCACCATCAGTCAGGCCCGTGACGGTCGCCTCGTTGTCGTGGATGACCGTGCAGGTCGCGCCGCGCTGGTGCCCGAGGAGGTGGCGCCAAACCTGTTCTCGGCGATCCAGGACTGGGCCACCACTGAGCCGGCGCTGCAAGACATCGATGCCCGGCTGAAGGCGGGCAAATGGCAGGACGCCCTGGACCTCCAGGAGCTCGACTTCATGGCGCCCCTGCCGCGAACCACTTGCTGGATCGACGGCTCCGCCTACATCAACCACATCGTCCTCGTGCGCAAGGCCCGCAACGCCGAACCGCCCGAGACGTTGGAGAAGGTGCCCCTCATGTATCAGGGAGCCAGCGATCCCCTGCTGGGCCCCCGCGATCCCATTGCGGTATCCAGCGAGGATTACGGCATCGACTTCGAGGCCGAGGTCGGCGTCATTCTCGATGATGTCCCCATGGCCACCAAGGCCGCCGCGGCTGGCGGACACATCAAGCTCCTGTGCCTGATGAACGACGTGAGCCTGCGAAACCTGATTCCTGCCGAATTGAAGGCTGGCTTCGGGTTCTTCCATGGCAAGCCCCCGACCAGCTTCGCTCCCTTCGTCGTGACCCCTGACGAAATCGGCGCCGCATGGAAGGATGGCAGAATCCACCTGGACATGCTGACGTGGCTCAACGGCGAGAAATTCGGCGACCCCAACGCGGGCCCCGAGATGTTCTTCAATTTCCCCCAACTCATTGAGCACGCAGCCAAGACGCGGCCGCTGCCGGCGGGTACGGTTCTTGGTTCGGGAACGGTCAGCAACGCGGACGAATCGCGCGGCAGTAGTTGCCTGGCCGAGAAGCGCATGCTGGAAATCATCAAGACCGGCACGGCCACGACGCCGTTCATGAAGTTCGGCGACCGCATCGAGGTGGACATGATGCAAGAGGGTCGCAGCGTCTTCGGGCGAATCGACCAAGAGGTCGTGTCCTACCCATGAAATCCATCGATGTGCTGGCGGATGGCCTGTTCGACTACGCGGGCATGTTTCCCCCGGCGGCCCTCGACTTCGAGGCCATGCTGGCGGAAGCGGCCCGCTTCCCCGACGAACTCAAGCGACCCGATCTAGTGGGTAACGACCTGGTCCTGACACCCGACCAACTGGATCGGCTGGATCAATCGGTCCTGGACGCCGCCGGCTTCGAACACGACCGGCTGTGCCGAATCTGCGTCGTTGGCGTGGATGCCGCCGAGGCGCCCCAGATGGCCCGGCGCATCCTGCGTTTCAACCGGGATCGCCACGGCGAGCCGACCCCCCAGCACATCACGAGCCTGGAAATTCACGCCACGGGCGACCCCCGGGACGCCGTGGCGGACATCCATGCCGCCGCTGGCCTCCTCGGGCACACGCTCAGCATCTACCTCGAACCAAAGTGGACCGACGGGCAATGGCGGCGCGACCTCCCGTTTGCCCTTGAGGCGCTCGATCAACTCAACGACCCGGACGCGACGGTGGGGCTGAAGGTCCGCTGCGCCGGCCCCAACGAGGTGAGGCCGCGCACGCTGGCCCGAATCATGCATGCCGTGGCCGCTCGGGGGCTGCCCATGAAGCTCACCCAGGGATTGCACCATGCCCTCCCGGCGCCCGGCCCCGGAGGATACGACCACGGCTTCATCAACACCGCCGTGGCCTTCCGGCTGGCTCACACGGGCATCGGCGAGGAGGATCTGGCTTCCCTGCTCGCGGAGACGGACCCTGCGGCCTTCGACTTCTCCTACGGCGTCCGCTGGGGCCGCTGGCACCTGCCCCTCAAACACCTCCTGGACGCCAGGAAAATCGTGTCGTTCGCCATTGGCAGTTGCAGCTTGGGGGAGCCGGACGAGGAATTGGCTCGCCTCACGACCCCGCCGGCCGATTGAGGAGTGGGAAGGGCCCCGAGCAAACCCGTCCTGCCATGCTGGGGGCGCGCTGGGCCCGGCTCTGGTGCCAGCATTCTTGCCCTGGATGTGCGTTGACACGGCATGACCTGGCACGACGCCGGCCCGATCTCGGATTTCCATGACAAACCCCTCCATCACGTGGTCGTGGGCCGCAAGGCCCTTGCCATCTCCCATGTGGACGGCGTTTTCGGCGCCGTTTCGGGCGTGTGCAACCATGTTGGCGGTCCCCTGGGAAAGGGCCGACTCGATGGAGCCTACATTGTCTGCCCCTGGCACAACTGGAAGTTCCACCGCGAAACCGGACTGGGGGAGCCCGGGTACGAAGGTGACGCGGTTCCACGTCATGAGGTCAAGGTGGAGGGCGGGCACCTCTGGGTCAACCTGGAAGCCGCCTCGAAGCGCAGCAGGCTGCCCCACGACAAGCACCCCCTGGACCGGGAGCCCGAACGCGCGCCGGGCCCCCTGCGCGTGCTGGGCATCAGCACCACGGCGATGGATGCGGCCAACCCCCGGATCTCGACCAGTGATGCCTTGCTGGAGTGCGCGCTGGAGCACGCGACCAGCCAGGGGGCCCAGACCCGTCACGTCAAGCTCAACGATCTGCGCTTCCGCGCCTGCGAGGGCTACTATTCCAAGCACGCGGAGGCCTGCACATGGCCCTGTTCCATCACCCAGATGGACAGGAAGGACCAGATGGACCAGGTGTACGAGGGTGTGGTCTTCTGGGCCGACGTGATCCTGGTGGCCACGCCCATCCGCTGGGGCGGCGCCGGGAGCCTGTATTACCGCATGGTGGAGCGGCTCAACTGCGTGCAGAACCAGATCACCATCCGGGATCGGGTGCTGATGCGCAACAAAGTGGCGTCCTTCATCATCACGGGTGGTCAGGACAACGTGCAGGCGGTGGCGGGCCAAATGTTGACCTTCTGGGGCGAGATCGGCTGCCACTTTCCCCAGTTTCCATTCGTCGGCCACAGTCGCGGCTGGAGCGCCGAGGACATGGATCGAAACATTGCCTACGTCATGTCCAGCGAGGAGCTCCGGATTGGATCGCGGGCCCTGGTGGATCGGGCCCTGGAATTGTCGCACAAGCTGGTGGAACACGAGGCCATTGCCAAGACGGAGCGCCGGGGGCGCAAGGGTAGTGGCATCGTCGAGACGGCACCGCCATAGGCCGTGTTGGTGTCGGGGTGGCCTCCGGGTGTCGCGGGTGAACCGCTGCGCTGGCCTTCTCCGTGCCTGCCGGGCTGGCGCGCATCGAACCCGCTGCGAACGCCTGGTCCCTGGTCTTGCCTGGCCGTACCCGGCACCTGCTGGCATCGGCCGGGACCACTCGGCGGGGCTTCCGGTGGATGATGGGGCAAAACCCGGCGGCCGTCTCTTGTAACCTGGGCCTGGCCCCACTGCGGGCCGGGTGGGTCCGGGTTCATAGGCCAGACTTGAAGGCCCCGGTGGGCGAACCTAGGCCATGGATTTCCATATCCCGTCCGACCGGCATGCTACCCGGCGCATGTTCCTAGGTTGGGGAATCATCGGCCTCGTGACCCTCGGGATTCTGCATGATCAGAACGCCTGGATTCGTCCGCTGGCCAGCTTCGCGGGCTTCCTGGCCCTCTTTGCGGTCGTGACCGTGGGTGGCGTGACCCTGTTGAGTGGGGGATTCAAGGCCTTCGAGCCACTCATTCACTTCGTGCGCACCAGCAACGCGCTGCTGATCTTCGCCACCGTCGGCCATGTCGCGCTGGCCTTCCTGGGCCTCGTCAGTTGGCCCCAGATGGCCCTCTACGAACGAATATTCTACGTGGCCTTCTTCCTGTTGGGCGCCTACGGAGCGTTCCGTGAGGTGTTCTTTGGGCTTCTGCCTGACGCCCAGCAAAGGCAGCGGGACCTGCGATACGGCCACTAGACGTGACGACGTGTCCCCGGATGGTACCCGAGCGTGGCCGGGGACATGGCACCGGGGCATGGAGCACACGACCCTTGCCGGGGGCCTTGGTGGACGAACCGGCCCCCAAACGGGACGGATCAACCGGATGGATGCCTGACC
>JBFIJP010000204.1:0-7421 GCA_041600695.1 Thermoplasmatota archaeon
ACCGGCCCCGAAACGCCCTCCATCGCGCCGGGCGCCACGCTGAAACTCCCGCTCAATGAATACCATGATCCCGTGGACGATGTGTTTGCCACACTCGCCGATGTGGCCTTGGCCCCCATGGGTGCCCAGGAGCGACTCGCCAACCCGGGGCGGACCGTGGTCTTCGATGTCGCCCTGCGCAACGGTGACTCGGTGGACCATCGGTTCGAACTCGGGCTCTCGGGCACGGCGCAGTGGGCCCAGATCCTGGGCCCTGCCGAGGTCAGGGTCGCGTCGGGCGGCGAGGCACTCGTGCGTGTTGCCGTCTCCCCGCCGGCGGATGCACGCCACGGCGACGCTGCCGATCTGATCCTGGAGGCCGTGTCCACCACGGATGAGGGCCTGCGAAGTCTGGCGCGCCTGTACGTTCTGGTCGACACCGAGCGGGAGGTGGCGGACGAGGCAGCCCTCGCCGTCGCCCCGGATGAGGGCAAGGACGCTGCGGCCCCGGCTCCTTGGGTTCTCGTCGCCATGCTGGCGGCGGTTGTGGGGGCGTTGCGCCGGCGCCTGTAGGAATCTCAGGCCGGGCGGCGGGCTCCGGGCACCAGCAACAGGCTGGCGGCCCCCGAGCAGATCAGCCCGGCGACCAGGAACCCAAAGCCGGCGCTGCGTGCGGGTTCGCTGAGGTGGGCGGCGCGGGGGAGTCCCCAGTCGGCCAGCAGGAGGCCGCCCGCCAGCAGGACCGTCGCCGGGAGGCAGACGCCCAGGGCCCAGTCGCTGCGCCGGCCGGCTGCCATCCCCAGGGCCAGCGCGTGGAGGGCTGCGGCCGTCGCCAGAACCAATGCGGCTCCTCGCACGGCATCCACACTGGGGCGGCCGTCGAATTCGTGGTCGAACCAAAACCCGGTGGCCTCGGCTTCCACCAACCACGGCGTGGCGTGGTCCCGTGGCGCGCTGGTGTCGGCGAAGGGGACGTCCTTGACGAACGGCAGGAGATTGCCGGCGGTCTGGCTCGCCAGGGCCAAAAACAGGAGGGCCACCGCGATGGACCGGATCATGGCCACGCGCCGTTCAGGGCGCGGCTCTTGATGAAGGGAGTGGACGCCTCGTCGAAAGGCCACGACGGCTGGGTCCGACATCCGGGGATTTGCTGGCGGCGGTCCGGGCCACTGGCAGTGGCGATACAATTGGGAAGTGCCGGCCCATCGGTCGGTGGGTCGCTCGCAGATTGCATCGTTGGCGTTTTGTAGCATATGCGGGGCCGGGTTGGGTGTCTGCCGCCCGCCAGCGCAGGCGATCCATCAATCCTCACGGTATGCAATCCAGTGACGTGCGATGGCTCTCTCCAGCTCGTTGAAGGGAAAATCCTCTCCGTGGGCACGCTGGAAGGCCTCAAGGAAGGCCAGAATGGCGGCGCCCTCCTCCCGGGTGAGCTCGTCGAAGCGTTCGTGGAATGTTTGGGTTGGCGCACCTGAATCAAACCATTCCAATTGCCTGCTGCGAAGCGCATCCAGGTTCCACTCCCGGGGCACCGGGTTTGCCCGCAGCCCGGCCTCCAGATGGTCCAATGCCTCCACGACATCCTGGCGGTCCGGTTGCGTGAGTTCGCCGATCAACTCGGCCGCGAACCCGGACAGGCGATCGTAGTTATCCAAGGCCTCCGCGAGGAACGCCGGAAGGAAATACTGGAATGCTTCAGGCGAACACATCCAGAGATTTCCTTGCAGGGTGACGAGGTCGCGTGGAGCGAGGCTGGTTGAGGTCTGCTGTGCAAGGGTTTGCCGCAGCGGATAGCTTTCAAATTGACTGACGCCGGGGCTGACCAGATTGGAGGGTGCTGGTCGGGGGCGCGCCGCAAAGGCGTCGTGGAAATCCCGTTTGGGGTTCATGGTGGTGTTCGCCCGGGTCGTGCCTAGGCGCCAGAGGTGTCGTCGGGCGACAGTTGGTCCATGACGACCATGAGCAGGGCAACCACTGCGGCGATCGCCGCACCCGCGGCGGCACCCGCGGCGGCGGCAGCCAGGGCTTTGGCAAGAAGAATCACGGCGGCGATCATTGCTATGATCAGGACCACGGCGACCACGCCCTTTGCCAGTGCAGCGATGACCTCAAGGGCGCGCTCCACGACGGCCTCCATGGCTTCCATGAGTTGTTGGGAACAATTGGACCGCGCAAAGAAACGGTAGCAGCGAATCATCCTGTTCACCTTGTCCTGGACCTGTTGGCGGTGGCCGGTGTTGCCACCCCGGAAACAAGTGGTGTCCAGAGCGACCCGGGCAGCGATCTCCGCCGCGATGGCCGCGATTTTCAAGGCGAGCATCTGACAGGTGTCGCCAATACGGCAGCCTCCGAGCGAATCGACAAGGGTCTTGGCCGCCTCCACGGCGCCGCGCAGGCCGGCGTACGTGGACCAGCTACAATCGCCAGGCGGAACCATGCCGTCGCCGGGCCACCGTTGAATGATTTGCGGGGAAACCCGTTGGATCCCGGCGGTCGTCGTGGTTTCGGTTGCGTGGGAAGTTGGTGCGTTTATGGCTGGGGCGGCGCCCTGCTGCACGACGTGGGTCAACTCGTGCGCCAGAAGTTCTTGTCCGGACGGCGTATGTGGATGGAACTGATCGGTGCCAAATACAATGTCTTGGCCGCGGGTGTAGGCACGGGCGCCCACGGATCGGGCTGCCTGGTCGGCCGTTGGTCCGGTGTGGATTCGGACCCGGCTGAAGTCGGCACCGAACCGGGGCTCGAAGAAGGCCCTCTGCTGTTGGTTGAGGGGGGCACCGCCCGTGACGGCATCGAGTCTGGATAGAAGTTGGTTGCTCTGCGTGTGGCCCGTGGCCCGGGGGCTGGTCGGCGCGGCTTTGCGTTGGATCTCTTCTTCCTCGCATGTTGTACAGGCGCGCTGAAGTGTTCTTGTCTTGATTTCGTCGTGCTGGGCGTTTCCCAGGCGTTGGATGGCAGGAGTATGCGGTTGGCCGCCGGCGTCCATCCGCATGATCTGGTGGGCCACCCGGTCGGCTTCCTTTTCGTGGGGATCCCCGGGTTGGCTGATTTCCAGTTTGGCCTGAATGGCCGGGCCGGTTGGAGAAAAGATCGGCAACTGGGCGAGGTCATGGGCGAGAGTGGATCTGGAAGGGTCCCGCCCCGCCGGGTTGGGCCGGCGTCGGCTCGTCTGGTGGCCTCGGGGGGTGTCTGTCCCCGACTGGCGCGCACCAGTCCGGCGTGACCTGATGTGGCTGGGTGGGCATCTGGGGGCCTGTTGGGCCGCCGGTTTGGGTGCTGCATGCGTGGCCATGATTGCTCTTGCTGCGGGCGGTGGTGGATTTGTGGTGTGGTGCCCGTGGCCGCCCTGGCGTTTTGCTGCTCTATGTGTTCGATGGTTACCCGTTCATGGGAGCGGTCGGCCCGAGATGTTGGCCGCGTCCGCCCCCCGCATTGGGCCTGCTAATCTTAAAGCGTCCCTTGGCTATTTTTTCCAGAAAGCCCGTCCGTGGCTTGTGCCTGGGGCATGCTGGAGCAAAGGGTCTGGTGCGGCTCACCGGCCCGCTCCAACCCCACCCTAGGGTTTTATACGAGCGCTAACCCATTGTCTCTATCATGCTCCAACGCCAACGCCTCATCACCCTCGGCGCGCCCGCCGAACCCGCGCAACACAGGCCACTCGCGCAAGGGCGCCCGCGCCTCATTCTCCAGGAACTCGCCCGCGACAACGCGGAAGTGACCTTCACGGGGCTGCGACGCCGGCTGGGCATTCACCCCCAGGCGCTCACCCGGGAACTGCGCCGCCTGGAGGAGGAACAACTGGTCGAACGCGCCGCGGGCAGCTACCGCCTCACACAGGATGGCGAGGCGCGCGTCAGCCAGGCCGAACCCCAATCGGCCGCCGAATTGCTGGAAGTGCTCCGACTCCTGCTTCCTCCCGGCGCCGACGCCGAAACAGTGGCCCGGGCACTGGCAGGCCGGTGGTTCAACAACCTGCGTTGGTACGGCCGCGCCGACGGCCCTGGCGAACTGGTTCTACTCTGGCTCACCGAGGACCAAGGCAGCCTCGTCCGGCTCCGTCTGGTGGCCGGAACGCTGGTGATCGAGGCGGAATCGGGGGCCAGCGAACCAGGCATCGCCCCCTTGCTGGCGGCGGTCGCACGGGCCCTCTAAACCGCGTCATGCGCCGCCGGCCCTGGCAGCGGCAGCGGCAGCGGCAGCCGCCTGCCGGCGCAGGCCGCTGCCTGCCGCGTTGGACAGATGCACCAGATTCGTATTTCTATTACAGCACACTGGAACGCCCATGAAGTGGGGAAGTGTGGTCTTGGCTCTTTTGTTGACGATGCCGGCGGTCCTGATGACGACCACGACGGCAACAACACATGAACCTTCCAGCATCTACGTTCGACTCTGGGGCGAGGTGGACCCCGCGTACGCCAACGTCGCGACAACGCAACAGGTTCGATGGGACAATGCCCTCCTGGAACCAGTTGAAATCCGGGACCCCGACGGCGTGCTCTGGTGCAGCCTGACCGCCTCCCGCTACGAGGGTCGAGAATGCACCATCGACAACCCGCGATCCACCCTGGGCATCCACGAATATTTCCTGCACCGGACAAATTTCTCGCCAAAAAGTCTGCATCTTTGTGTTAGCGACGCATCGTCGCTGGCACTCACATCCCATTCAGCCGGCGACAATATCAACGGCGTCGTCGTCTTCTCCGGGACCGCCAGTTCGGACTTGGGCATCGACCGCATCGAGGCGCGCATCGGTGGCGGAGCCTGGCAGACGGCCACGGGCACAACCACCTGGAGCGTCGCCCTGGACACCGCCAACCAACCGGTCGGGCCTGCGGACGTGGACTTCCGAATCCGGCGCTCCGGGTGCAGCCTGGCCGCGCAGGAAATCTCCTTCGTTGTGGACAACCCGTCCTGGATCGATGTCCAGGTGTCCCGGTTCCTTCCGGAGTTCTACGAGGGCACCCACGGGTCCCGCGCCGCCATCTACTGGGCCGTGCGCAACCTGGGCAACGACGCGGTCACCGGCAACGTCGAGCTGCAAGTTGATGATGGCAACGGCTGGGCGACCCTGTCCACTGTTGCACTGAACGTGCCGGCCTTCTCCAGCAAATCCGGCGACTGGGACGGTTACGCTTCCTCCTTTGATGACTACCGCGTCCGGATTGTCAACGTCGCCGGCAACGCCGCCGACGCCACCACGCTGGACCACTACGCCTACTGGCCCACGCCCGGCGGCCCAGGTGCCCCCGCGACCTACCGCGTCGCAGGCCTCAGCTTTGCCCCAACCGACCTTGACGTCGACCCCGACGAACAGGTGGCCTGGCACTTCCGCGTGCGCAACAACGGCGTCCAGGGAGCAGACGGCACCTGGTGCGCGCCCGCCGCACAGATTGGTGACATCTGCTACCGCACCTTCGCCGACTCCGGCGCCCACTCGTTCACCGGCACCAACGGCGGCACCGGGGTCGTGCGCGTCCACGGCACCCCGCCTTCGGTCACCATCACCTCCCCGGGGGCCGGAACCGTCACCGGGGCCTTCGTCTTCGAGGGCACCGCGAGTTCCCCCTACGGAGCCCGTGCGCTGGATCTCAAGATTGGCGACGGCCCCTGGCAAGCGGAGGCGGACCCCACCGCCTGGAGTGTCCCCATCGACTCGACCCTGGTGCCCAATGGCGACGTCACGTTCAGCGCCCGCTCCCGCGGCCAGGACGCCACGACCACGATCGAGAGCATCACCGTCACCGTCGCCAACCCCTCGGTGTACGATCTGGCCGTCGGCGCCGTGCGCACCGCAGACGGCGCCCCGTCGCGGGACCGTCTGCTGGTGTACGCGACGATTGAGAACCAGGGCAACGAACAGTCCCAGGCAGATGTGATCCTGGAGGCCCTGATCGGCGGCTCCTGGACCGAAGTCCGGCGGGCAACGCTCACCTTGGCCGGATTCGATGAAACGGAGCAGTTGCTCGCCTGGCGCTGCGCCCCGTGTACCGGTGTCGCCACCGTCCGCGTGAGCGTGGATCCCGAGAACCTCATCGCCGAAGTGGACGAAGCGGACAACAGCCGCAGCTTCCTCTCCGTGTACGGCGCGGGATTGATCGACCTGCCGTAGGGACAACGCGGGACGGGGGTCCTGTAGCCCGTGCGCTCTGGTCCGCGCCGCCGGTTAATCCCGTCCGGGGGCGGCGCGGACGGTCGGCTGTCGCCATGGTTTGCAGCCCCCTGCGGCCCGGCCGCCGAAGGCCCCCAGGATGGCCTGCGGCGCGCCGTTTCTATTTCGTGAATGGATCGGATGGCAGGTTCGTGGCTGCCGGCGCATGCACGTTGCTGCCGCAGGTTAAGAACCGCAACGCGTTGCTAATGGCATGCGCTGTCGCGTCGTGTTGGTGGTTTTGCTGATGTTACCTCTGGCAGTGATCATCCCCGGCGCCCAAGCCGCCGTGGTTGACATCGAACTGCGGGGACAGCCTTTCCCGTTGAATGCCGTGGCCTACCCGGGCGACACCATTGTCTGGAGAAACGTCCACCCCTGGGACGGTGGAGACGCGAGAATCGTAGCGCATGATGGTACGGTCTGGTGCGAAAACATCCCCCACGACCCGCCAGGCAACACGTGCGAACGCAGCGTCAACGATTTGGGGCTCGCGCCGGGGGTTACGTATTACGACAGCTACCATGGGGGCTTCCCGAATACGGGTAGTATTTGTATTCCTGAGCCGGCCACGTTGGCAATAACGGAGCCGACTGCTGGGGCCATCCTTGAAGGGGATACATTGGTGCGCGGAACGGTGGCCGCCGTTTTCGATGTTGACTGGGTCGAGGTCCGCCTGGGCAACGGTGCTTGGATTCGAGCCAACGGCGTGAGCGACTGGGCCGTGACCATCGACGCGCGGGCGGTGGCCAACGGAACCACCGCCCTGGAGGTTCGCGCCCAGGTTCACGAATGCCAACGCCTGGAAACCGCGGTCTCCGTTGACGTCAATAATCCCGCTTTCGCGGACGCTCGCATTACGCGATTGGTGTCGGGCGCGCGCGATTTTGACACGTGGGAAACGATTCTTCGCGCGGAAAACTTTGGCAATATTCCCGCCTCGTTCGATGTTTTCATTGAGGAAGAAACCACGTCGGGTTGGCGCGCCTTCAAGACCGTTCACTTCGATCTTGGCCCCTACGAGGACGCGGAACACGAATGGACCACGGGAACCTGGGCCGGCCGGCGCGCCACCATCGAGAATTTTGTGGCCTTCGATGGCACAACTCCCGTGCCCGACGCCCATCCCGAATCGGACGTCGCCGACACAACGTTCCAGGACCCTCTGGCTCCGCCGACCCTGCGAATCCAGGCGAGCAACCCCAGTACGTACACGACAATCACGGCGGAGCCAGGGGACCTGATTACGGTCGTCGTGGAGTTCGCCTCTGCGAGGTACCGATTGTTCGGCCTC
>JBFIJP010000205.1:0-7414 GCA_041600695.1 Thermoplasmatota archaeon
ACGTTTTCTTCCACCGCGATTCCTTCGAGGGCGACCCCCGCGAAGGCCAGACCGTAGAGTTCGACATCGAACGCTCGGACCGTGGGCCGCGTGCGGCCAACGTTCGCGTGGTCTGAATCGTTCTGACTTCATCGCCGCCCCTTGGCGAACCGCGCGGGACTTTTCCCGGTCGCAGGTTTGTTTTGGGGTTTCGTCCTTCTTATCCTGAACCCCGTCCATCCTTCAGGTACGCCTCTGGCGAACCCTCGTGACGCCGGAAGTGGCATGCTGCCCGCCAGTCAGAGGGCCGGTCGCGGGGCATTTCCGGCAGGCTCGAGTCGCCATGTTGTTGGCTAGACTCCCATCGATATCTTCCCTGACGGCTGGCTGAGCTACGTCATGATCCTCGGCGTGACCACCCGCGTCTCCGGGTTGGGGTCCCATTCGACGACGGCGTTGCCGGTGCCGATGACGGTGCCGTAGCCGTGGAGTTCGGCTGGGTAGTCGGGCATGCCGAGGGCGGCCAGCAGCCAGCTTAGGCTTCCTGCGTCAGCCTCCGAGGTTGCGTCGTCGATTAAGTCGGGCATTTCCCAGAATAATTGTTCGCCCTTGCCGTCGCGCATGAGGCGGATGGCGTGCATGTCCCACAAGTGTTGGCCGGGGTGGTAGATGTGTTCCCGGGCCATTGATTCGGGGCGGTGCCTGACGGCAACGCCCCGACAGGGACGGTCATCTGGGCGGGTGAAAAGGAAAAGGTTGCTTCACGGCCTAGGGCGCGGGAATGCAGGTCGTTCCCCAGAAGGTCCAATCCTGGTACAAGGCGGCTAGGGCGTTGGGTGGCAGCCACGCGTCGCGCTCCCATTTTCGGGCTTGCACCGTATCCAAGTCCTGGTAGCTCCGCAGCAAGTACTCGGTGGACAATCCCGTTGCTGGTTGCCGTTCTTGCTCCAGGAGGTCCTGGACGACGCTCGCCGGCGGGAACTCGTCCAGGCCCCGGTATTGGTTGAACCGGGTTTGATGGTCGAGTGTGACCTCCATCAGCATGGCGGCGGCCGGCCAGTTCCTCCGTTGGTAGTCGGCCAGCGCGGGCTCGATGTGACGCCTGACGAGACCAAGTGGTTCGCTAAGCCATTCGGCCTCGTCGGGTTCGGCCCAATAACTGGCGGCCGCGTCAAGCTTGGCCAGTTTCATTTCGATTCGAGACCACAAGTCGGCTGGGGGTGTACAGATTCCTGCTTGCCATGGGTATTCATCGAGCACGTAGGCGATGCGCTCGGCGTACGTTTGGGGGCCGAGGGCGTTCATCATTGTAGTTACGAAGACATCCTCCGTTGGGTCCTTCTTGGCTTGCTCTAGGCCATGCAGAGCGCTGTCTAGGAACTGGTTGACGCCCCACGCCAAGCGCTGAAACAGAGCTAGAACCTCATAATCGACGACGGAACCCACGGAGTGATTGGAGAGAGCCCCATAGGTGCTGAGCATGACGGATCGGCTTTCATTGATTGTTTGCCGTATGTGCGCGGCGCGCGCTCCATCACTGGCCAGAGATCCCATTAATTCACCGATCTCTTGCCAAGCCCAACAGGACCCTATGTACTCTCCAAGAAATTCAAAATGAATATCATTGCTCGCGTTGAACGGCAATGGTTCACTCCGCCACGGGCACGCCGGGGTTGCTCCCCCAAACGGCACGGATTGTAGGAATCGATTCAACTTCTCTAAATCCGGGTGCGGTTGCGTGGCATAGGGTGCGGCGCGTGATAAGTCTCGCTCCTGGATTTCAAATGGCTTGGTTGGTGGCGCTGGGTCGTCACCGTGGGCTGGGCTTTGCAGGCAGCCACCAGCCACCAGCAAGAAAGCTACTGTAGCCCAGCGCTCGATATGTAAGCTAGCCATGGTCTAATTCAGACTGCCCTGAAGGGGACAGGGACCCGGTAGTGGTATGCTTCGTCTTGCCAAATGCTTCCGCATCGGTAACACGCAGTCATGCCGATGCGGGCATCAACATGCCCAATGACTGCGATCGTGCCGTATCCCGAATCTCGGAATTTTACGTTAATTTCTGCCAGCTTTTCCACATGTTGATTGGTAGTAATGGCTCGGTGGAATTCAACGCCCTTGCCTTCATATCCCGAAAAAGATGAAGGCGTTTGGTTGTTGTATTCATCGCACAGGCGGGGTGAGATTTGCGACGCCGTAATGGATGTGGTGAAGCTGGCCGCCGTACTCATGCCACTCGTGATCGCCCAAGTAGCCGCAGCAAACACGGCCTGGCCTAAGCGGTTGTAGTATGCACACGAAGAATCTTCTTGCGGTTGGAGTGGGGCATTGGCAAAGCGCTCCTCCCAATGATCGAGGTTAGTGTCGACGAACGTAAGCGGCTCATCCGTGATCATTTCGATTCCCTGACAGCGGTAGCCTAGGTAGCTGCCGAGGTTACGACAGTCTCGGGGAGTCTTGTATCCTTGCATGTGAATGGCGGTGGCGATGTCCTCCGTAGATGTCGTGCCTAGGTTGATGTGGTTGGGTGCGGTGCCAGAAAAGGAGAATTCATACGTGCCTGAATTCACATTCCCGCCTGGGCAGGATACATCGTAGCGGACCTTCCAGCCACCGTATGCGATTTTCGTGTCTACTGCGGTCCTGTAACTGGATTCCGCATGCGTGCCGTACCCGAGCCAGGAACGAGAATACTGCGTTTGAAACGATTGGCATAGCCCCGGATTATAGGCTTGAGCCGAGGCCGTCGCCGTGCCGTTTTCCGGATCAAAATCCAAGTCCACAGCCTGTTCCAATCCCCGCGGGCTGATGGGGTCGATGGTGAATGTCTTGTGTATGGCGCTGGACTCACCTGCTGGTGCATCCGACAGCTCCAAGCTGTATGTGGCGTGTTTGTTCACCGGTACGGCAGGGAAACTCATGATTCGATCTTGCTGGTCAAGTGCATCAAACGACAAATTGTAGAGCACGTCGACATTCCCGTTGATCTGGTGCTTCACTGTTAGGGTAAGGGTCCTCGGGGGAACGGGTTCGGTCATGCCAATATCTGGCCAATCCTGAACCACGAGGTCGAACACGGTGCCCAGACCTTCTACGATCTTGGCGGTAGAGCCAAGTGGTTCAGGCACAAATCGAGGGTCGAGGGCGCCTCGCGTGGTGACTGGGTGGCCATCGAAGAAAACCACGTTAGCCTAATTATCAAGATCAACCGCACTCTCTGGAGGTGCCGGCAAATCCCCGGTCGGGGATTCAGCAGCCACGAACGGGCTGGTCAGGACTAGTAGTAGGAATCCAGATTGGACTGCGCGCCATGTTGCTTGGGCCGGATGCCGGGTAGAGGCTGCGCTGAGGTTGGGTTTGGTTGGCCTGGTTTTCATGGTTGATTCACGTTCCTTGGTTGGTGTTGGTTTGGCGTTGTGGCGCGATGCCTTGGTGCGCACATCTGCGCAGGCAAGGCGCCGCCAGGCCACAATCGTGCCGGAGTATTTGGTTGGTTGGAATATGCCAAGGCTTGTTCTAGTGAAGTCAGCTACATCTCTGGAAATCACTTGTCGCGGGGGAATTTCTGCCCACTCGGGCATCCCGGTTGGCGTAGACAAATGCCGAATCGAGAATTGTGGTGTCTCCAGTTTCGGCACGTCCGGGCTGCGCCTTGAGGCAGGTCTGGGCGGCATGAGTTAGGCCTTACTCCGGACCTTCGTGGGGACCCTTCTGGCGTCTCTCCGCGCGGACGGTCAACTTGGGCCTGTGGCCCACGAGCTGGCCAGATTTTCATTCGGAACCGGTGTAGGTCGGATACCTTGGGGGCGCAGATGCCGGCGCACGCGCCGGTTCTGTGTGGTCTTCTGCCCTGCGCCCTTCGTGCTGACCGCATCGACTGAATGGGTGTCGAAATTTTCGTGCGGATCACGTCAACGCCGAGCGGGTGTGCGAGGCGCAGCGCGGCATCCCGATACGATGCCGGACGCTGCTCAGATGTGCAAGCCGGGCCCGGCCTGCGTGTGGTTGCCGGAAGCGATCTGGATCAAGGGAGCGCCCTTGAAGGGCGAGCGAGTCGTGCGCGGCACAAGGCGACTAGTCGCCATTTTTTTTTCAGAATAGTAGTCAATGCCAGGGACCACGTGGGTGCGTCAGGCTCGGTCCCGATCGATGTCGGTATCTTCCAGGGCGCGCGGTCTGGCACTTAGGTCATGATCCTCGGCGTGACCACCCGCGTCTCCGGGTTGGGGTCCCATTCGACGACGGCGTTTCCGGTTCCGATCACGGTTCCGTAGCCGTGCAATTCGGCGGGGTAGTCGGGCATGCCGAGGGCGGCCAGCAGCCAGCTCAGGCTGCCAGCATCTGCCTCCGATGTCGCATCGTCGATGAGGTCGGGCATTTCCCAGAAGAGTTGTTCGCCGCGGCCGTCGCGCATGAGGCGGATGGCGTGCATGTCCCAGAGGTACTGCCCATGGTGGTAGATGTGTTCCCGCGCCATGTCCTCTGGCAGGGCACCTTCGCGGGTGAAGTGGCGGTGGCTGAGGCTGTTGCTGGCCAGCAGGAGGACTCGCTTGCCGCTGGCTTCGATGGCGGCGGCGGTGGCCTCTCCCAGGGCTTTCATCTGTTCTTGGCCGATGTCGTTGCTGAAGTAGCGGTAGGAGCCGTTGCTGCTGATGCCGACGATGGGGATGTCGAAGTCGGGCCGGACCATGTGGCAGGCGGCGATGGTGCCGTAGTCGACGCGGAAATCGGGGTTTCGCATCATCTTCGTGACGAGGCCCCGCGCGTCGGCTTCCTGCGCGATGGCTTCGGCGAGTGGGACGTCGCAGTCGAAGTCGAAGTGGTAGCGGAAGAGGTTGGGGAAGATGGGGTCGACGCTGAGGCTCTTGAAGTGGGGGACGCCGAGGAAGTGGTGGCCCACCTGGGTGCGCCAGTGGGGGCTGTGGACGACGATCGCGTCGATGTCGCGGCCGGCGCGGGCGAGGCTGTGGCGCAGCCGCTCGTAGCCCCAGCGGATGGGTTCCCACCCGGCTTCGGCGCGGGGCTCGTTGGCGGTGGGGTTGTCCGCGTAGACCAGGTGCGGCGGGTGGGGGGCGAGGCAGCCGGCGACGATGCGGCCTTTGGACACGGGGCCTGGCAGGGTGGTTCCGGGTTTGGTGGTTGCGCCGGCGGGGGAATCTGCACCCGGAGCAGCGCTTGGCATGATGCCGGGTTTCCTGCTGGATGGGCTCGTGGGCGGCAAAGCATGTGTTTTACCGCCTGGTAAGCTGCTGCTAACGGTAAGAAGACCGAGTTATTCGATTTCGGCTCGCCTAAAGGCCAACCACTGTGCCAACTATCCTTATCTTGTGCTGGTTCCTACGACGTGCATCTGATGGACAGCCACAGGCTCATTCCAAGCGAATGCACACGTTTCTGGCCTCGCTGAAGAACTCCAACGACCACCGGCCCCCCTCGCGGCCCACGCCCGACTCCTTCATGCCCCCGAACGGAACCCGGAGATCCCGGTGCAACCAGCAGTTCACCCACACCATGCCGGTGTCCAAGGCCGCCGACACGTTGTGAGCCCGCTTCAGATCCCGCGTCCAGATGCTGGCCGCCAGGCCGTACGGAACGCCATTGGCCAGCGCCACCGCCTCCTCGTCGGACGAGAACGGCTGTAGCGTCACCACCGGCCCGAAAATCTCCTCCTGCACGCAGCGGCTGTCCTGCCCGACCCCAGAGATTACCGTCGGCTCCAGGAAGGCCCCATTCGCCAACCCCTCGCCCAACCGGGGACGCCCGCCGCCAGCATGGAAGGTCGCGCCCTCGTCCCGCGCGATCCGGAGGTACGACTCCACCTTGTCCCGGTGCGCCTGACTGATGGCCGCGCCCACTTGGGTGTCAGGGTGGGCAGTATCCCCGACCTTGAGCGCCTTCACCTGCTCGGTGAAACGGGGAACAAAATCAGCCCAGATGTCCTCATGGATCAGCAGGCGGCTTCCGCAGAGACATACCTGACCCGTATTGGTGAATCCCGCCCTCACGGCTCCCGGCACCGCCTCGTCCAGATCGGCGTCGTCGAAAACAATCGTCGCGTTCTTGCCGCCCAGCTCAAGGCTGAGTTTCTTGAACATGGGCGCCGCCGTCGCCGCCACGCGGCGTCCCGTTGCGGTCCCACCCGTGAAGCTGATGGCCTTGACCTCCGGGTGTTCCACCAGGGCCTGCCCCACTTCATGCCCGTAGCCATGGACAATATTGAGCACACCCGCCGGCAGACCAGCCTCCATTGCAATTCGCCCCAGCGCGTCAGCCGTCAGCGGCGTCAGCTCGCTCGGCTTGGCCACGATCGTGTTCCCCATGGCCAGCGCCGGGGCCACCTTCCAGGACAGAAGGTACAGCGGCAGGTTCCAGGGCGTGATCAGCCCGACGACGCCAAGGGGCTTGCGCAACGTGTAGTTGATCGCGTCCGCCATCGGGTGAAAGCCCGTCTCGTCGTGCCGCGCCGCGCCGGCGAAGAAGCGGAAGTTACGCACCGCGCGTGGGATGTCGATGGTGCGAGCCAGGGTGATGGGTTTGCCTGCATCAGCCGACTCCAGCGCTGCAAGCTCATCGACTCGGGCCTCAAGCGCGTCGGCAATCCGATCCAGGAGGTCCGCTCGCTGTTCAACACTCGTCGCACTCCATGCCGGAAACGCCGCCCGCGCAGCGGCCACGGCTGCCTCCACATCCGCCGCGCCGCTGCGGGGAATCGTCGCGTGGACCCGGCCCGTTGCGGGATTCAGGTCCTCGATGGTGTCTCCGGCCGCGGCGGGAACGTGTTTTCCACCGATCAGATTGGCTCGCGCACGCGCCCCTGACTCCGCGGCGGGGGAGAACGACGCGCCCCGATTCAAGTCGGCAGCCATGCAGACGGCCTCGCCTTTGATCATTTAAGCCTTGGTGCGTCCGCGCGTCCGCCGGGTCGGTCCGGGGCGCCGCAAGCCAGAGGATGGCAGGCTCCAGCGCCCGATTCCCGGCGTGGATGGCCGCCGAGTAACCGGGGCGCCAGTCTGCTGCACCAACGGTCGTGCTTGATCCCGCTTTCCCGAAGCCAGCCGGGTGTCTGAAAAAATCATCAACAGTTACAACAACTGACGACTGGCTGAGCCAAAGGTCTCATGATCTCCAGTTTCCATGCGTGCAGGTTCGCCGTTAGCTTTGCGGTTATTGTTTTAATGTAGCTGTAGTCCGCCGGCTTATGGTTGCACGTTGGAACCAATTTAAGCCATCAAACCGAAAAATGGGTTCGAATAGCCGAATCCGTGCGCTTGCATTTCTTCTCGTCGCGGCACTACTGGTTCCGGTGGCGGCGGCCAATCACAATCAGGCCAACCAGGCCACTGGCAACAACGCCGTGGCTTCAGGCGGCGACGCCAATGCGGCCAGCGGGCACTATTCCGTTGTTTGCGGCGGCCATGCCAATTCGGCGAGCCGG
>JBFIJP010000206.1:0-7412 GCA_041600695.1 Thermoplasmatota archaeon
CTGGCCCAGCGCTTCCCGGGGGCCACGGTGACGGAACCCCTGGTGACCGGCGCCGAGCGGGACGCGATGGCCGCACGCGCCGAGCGCCTGGTGGCCGCAGTGGCCACCTTCCAGGCCGCGACGGCACCTGTCTGGTCGACGCTCCCCCAGGTGACTTTTGCCGGCGGCTCGGACGCCCCCATGTTCTCGGACCCCGAGGGCCTGGTGGTGCTGGGCGGCCTCGGCGACGGCACCCACGCACCCGGCGGCACGCTCCCTGATCCGGTCCTATCGGTGGACCCGGCGGGTGACGACCTTTACCTGCACTCTGCGGGCGGCGCAGACCCTTCCGGTTTCCTGAGCCGCGGAAGCAATTCGGTGCTCGTGGGCGGCAACCAACTCGCCCTCTCCATGGTGGTCGACCTGGCCGGCGACGACGAATACCTCTACGATGGACCCGTCTCGGTCGTGCACGGCTCCGGCTCCGTGGGCGGCATGGGCATCCTCGTCGACGCCGCGGGGGCCGACACCTACTCGGCCAAGTTCACCCGCACCACCACCGGCCCGTGCAGCCTTTGCACCCTGTCCTACTTCGACGGCGGGGCACAGGGGCATGCGTTTGGCGGCTACGGGCTCATGCTGGACGTGGCCGGGGACGATGTCTACCAGTTTGACTTCGGTTCCACCACCGGCCGCTGCGTCTGGGCGTTCGGGCAGGGCTTCGGCGCTGCCGGCGGCCTAGGCATTGCCAGTGACCTCGGCGGCAACGACCAGTGGCGCTCCGTGGGCTTCGGCATCACCGGCGGCGACCGCTGCTACGGATCCGGCGGCGGGCCCGCGTTCCTGGGCCAGTACGTCCAGGGCGTCGGCTTCTACGGCGGGGTTGGCATCATCACGGATATCGGCCTCGGCGACGACGAATACTACGCATACATGGAATCCAAGACCGTCGACTACTACTCCCAGGGCTTCGGCGCCTTCGGCGGCTTGGGCCTTCAGGTCGACGACGGTGGCAACGACGACTACTACGCCGTCGAAGTGGCCTTCAATCCATGGATCAACCCCACGCTCAACTGCGCCTTCGGCACCGCCAGTGCTGGCGGCGTCGGCGTCTTCGTCGACATCGCCGGCGACGACACTTACTTCGGCGATACCATCAGCCCCCGGGGCGCCGAGACCATGAACGAGGGCTTCGGCGGCATCGGAGCCGCCTACGGCCTGTTCCTCGACTTCGAAGGCGACGACATCCACATCATGGAAGCCCACGGCGGCACGTTCAGCATGGTTGCGGGCCGCGGCGAGGCCTTGCAGGGCGGAAACATCATTGGTAACTACCTCGATGCAGGCGGGCAAGACGTGTACGTCGGCCCCGGCCGCGACGACGATGTCTGGATCGGCGGCGCCGATGTCAACCTCCTCGACCTCCCATAGGATGTGAATTTCATGAAGATCGCAAACACCGTTCTCCTGCTTGCCTCGTTGAGCCTCTGGGTCTCCAGCGGCGCCGCGACACCTGCTGCCTGCGCCGACACCTGCGAGGTCGCCAGCCACGGGTTCGGCTACATCGCCCCCGTGAGCGAAGTCAACAGTGGCGCATCCATTGTTTGGAGTTCCATTGACACGTTCCACATCACCGCCGACGGCAGCCTGGGCAGCCCCGGCGGAAGCTGCTTCTTTGTGGACCACCACACGACGTTCGATTCGGAACCGGTGCGCTTCGACTTCGACGGCACGACCTTGACGGCCACCAGCAGCGCAGGCACGCTGGCGTGCGAGGGCGCCCAGACGGTGGGCGGCACGGCTGCCCTGTTGCAGTACTACTGCGTGCTGCACCCCAACATGCGCGCTGCGTTGCTGGTCAACGCGGCCTAAAGCCCGCGTTGGATTGTCTTTCTTCCGCTTCCCCTCCGCTGACCCTCGGCCCCTTCACTCCCCTTCCTCTCCGATCGTCCCGATTTCTTGCATCGTTTGTGGTCCAGCGCCGCTGTGGGGCCTTGGGTCGAAGCCCGAAGGCCCCGTGGCGGGCCGTGCGGGCCATCCATTTCGAAACGTGCCCGAATCCGTTTAAGAAGCCCGGCGGCCCGAGTTGCATGTCCTCACAGGAGGATTACCATGAAACGAACCGGAACCCCACTTTTCCGCCACACGGCCGCCGTCGCGGTCGTGACCCTCCTCGCCGCCGGCGGATTTGCCACGGCGCAGACCACCGATCGGGTCGTGTCTGACCATCCCGCCTACGCGAGCCCCGATGCAAGCGACCGTGTTCCAGTGCAGGCCTCCGACCGCGTGGGCGATGCGGTCCCGGATGTCGTGTGGCCCCACCCGCACCCCTGCGAGCGCATCGCTGCGGCAGCACAGCAGGCCGCGCGGGTGTCGGCGTGGCTGCACCAGTCGGTCGCCACGCACGAGCGCATCCTGGGCATGCTGGCCGAGCGCGAGGCGCGTGTGCTGGAGGCCCTTGAGGGCAACGTCTCCGAGAACCAGACGGTTTACCTGGAGCATGTGCTGGAGCGCATCCAGGTGGCCCAGGCCTTCCTCGACGAGCGCGTGGAGCGCCTGCGGGCTGCCATCGTCCATGTCGAGGAGCGCGTCGCGTACCTCATGCCCCTGGTTGAGCGGTGCCGGGACTACTGGAGCGACCACGCGCCCAGCGACGAACCGCCGCGGCCCGACGCGGCCTCGGTGAGCCCGGATGTCAAGCCGGCCCCCAGCGATGTCCGGCCGGATGTGGTGGCGGGGTCAAGCTAGCCCTGCTGGGGGCCTGGCTCTGCCAGGCCCCCGACCTCGACCCAACTCCACCGGCTGCCCGACTCCATCGGGCCCAGTGGTTCCACTCACCCCCTCCTCCCCTTGCTTATCTGGGAAGCGCCAATGCGAGGCTTGCGGGCGGGCACTCCCCGGCCGCTGGAGCACGACTCCATGCAAACGCAAGCGCAAATTGCGCCCCACCTCGAGAAACTCACCCGGGCGCTTGGAGACAAGGTAGGAACAGAGGTCAGTGAGGACGACCTCAGAGACGAATTCGCGAAGTACCTGGAATACGGCGTTCCCGTGGACCAGGCGATCAAGACGATCCTTCGCCACCACGGCGTGCAGGGCGGCCCCGTCGCCGCCCCGGCCGGACCGAACCTGGACAACCAGGAGCGGGTGTCCCTGGCCGATGTGCCCGGGGGCGTTCCGTACGTGAACCTCCTGGTTCGCTTCGTGACCGTGAACACGAAGACCGTGATGGCCCGCGGCGAAGAGAAACAGATCTTCTGGGGCCTGCTCGGCGACGAGACCGGCACCCGCCCATACACCTCCTGGCGGCCCCTGGAAGGCCTGGAGAAGGGCGATGTAGTCGCCATCAAGGGCGCCTACACGAAGGAATTCAACGGCGAGATCCAGATCAACTTCGGCGACCGCTGCCGACTGGAGAAACGCGACGCCACGGAACTGCCCGAAGTCCAGCAGGAGATCACCGACGTAACGGTCGCCGAACTCCAACCCGGACTACGCGGCTTCCGCGTCAAGGGCCGCATCCTCGACGTTTCCGAGCGCGAGGTCATGGCCCGAGGTGAGACCAAGAAGCTGTGGAGCGGCCAGTTCGCCGACGAGACGGGCAAGGTCGAGTACACTTCCTGGCACGACCACGGCCTCGAAGCCGGCCAGGCTGTCACCATCGAGGGGGGCTACATCCGCAGCTTCCGCGGCGTGCCCCAGTTCAATTTCGACGCCGACGCCAAGATCGTGAAGGGCGCCAAGGGACTGCCCCCGGCGGAGGATCTGGACCAGAGCCCGGTCATCACCTTGGCCGATGTGATCGAGCGCGCCAACGCCAACGACATCACCGTCATCGCCACGCTGCTGGAAGTCCGCCCCGGCTCCGGCCTGGTGTTTCGTTGCAGCGACGCGAACTGCAGCCGGGTGCTGGTGAGCGGCCAGTGCCGCCTCCACGGCAAGCAGGAAGACGGCGGCCAGCCCGACCTGCGCGTCAAGGCCGTGATCGACGACGGCACCGGCGCCATCAACATGGTTGCCACCCGCACGATCACGGAACAACTCACCGGCAAGGGCCTGGATGCCTGCCTGACGGAGGCCCGCAATGCCATGCGCTACGAAATCATCCAGGACCAGTTGGCCGAGAAGCTGACCGGGCGCGTGTTCGAATTGCGGGGCGACGCCCGCAGCGACGATTTCGGCCCCATGTTCATCACCCGGTCCATGGCCGAGCACGCCCTTGACATCAACGCCGAGGCGCGCAAGCTCCTGGCTGACCTCGACGAAGCGCAGGAGGGGCTCTGATGGCTTTCCAGCGCGAGGTGGCCCACCGGGTGTTTGCGGCTGAATTCAACGCGAGCCGGGCAACCATCGAGAGCCAGGGCGAGAAGGACCCCAGCTACGTCATCAGCCCGCTGGGCGCCAAGATGAACCGCCTACATGTGGTGGGCGTCTGCACGGATATTGAGCAGGTGGGCGAGAACGGCGACCTCATCCGGGCCCGTATCAGCGACCCGACCGGGGTCTTCACGGTCTACGCCGGCCAATACCAGCCCGACGCCGCCCTAGCCCTCAGCAGCCTGGAGCCGCCGTGCTTCGTCGCCGTCACCGGCAAGGCCCGCACTTACGAACCCGAGCCGGGCAGCGTCTTCTGCTCGATCCGGCCCGAGACCATCAACCTCGTTGATGAGTCGACGCGGGACCACTGGATTCTGGACACGGTGCGCCGCAGTACCGAACGGCTGCGCGCCAGCCATCTGGCGCAGACGAAGGACGACGCTACGGCCGACTCCATCGCAGCCAGCGGCATCCTGCGCGCGGCCGCGGAGGGCGCCGTGCTGGCGAAGGAGCGGTACGGCTGGACCGAGTTGCCCCGCTTCTGGGAAACCGTCCGCACGGCGGCCAACCACTTGGTCGAGGGCGGCGATATCCCGGTTCACCATGTGGCCGCATCCGAGGAAGCCCCCGCCGCTGCAACGGCGGCGCCAACTTGGACGCCCCCGACGCCGGCGGCGCCAGCCGATGACGGCAACGACGAGTTGGACGACGCGGTCCTGGCGACCGTCAAGAAGCTGGAAGGCGACCGCGGCGCCAACTGGGACGACATCGTCCAGGACGCGGCCACCGACACCGCCAGCAGCGACGACGTGGATGAGGCACTCAACCGTTTGATGGACAAGGGGCTCGTCTACGAACCGACGCTGGGTATCCTGAAGACCACCTAGACGGACGGTGCCGATTCTGGCGCCCGTTCCATCGGGCCTGCATCCTCGGGCCCGCCTTTTTCCCCCTCGCTTCTCCCCCACACGCCAGTCTGCGCGGCCCGCGGGCTACGCATGACGAACTCGGGCTGTCGACGTCACGCCGAATACCGGACAGTTAGCGGCGGGCCAGGCATGGCCCGGAATCGCGCCACCGCTGCCTTGCAGCGTCCGGCCCGTCTTGTTGGCGTGCCCAGACTCAGGGCGCGGCAGCCGGCGGGGCATCGTCATCGGGCCCCATGTTGTCAGCCAAATCGCCGTGGGGATCGATGACCATCATGCCCACCTTGAGTTGGTCAGCCTCGTCTTCCGGGATCGGTTCCGAGACGGCCTTCGGGGCAATGATACTCGAATTGCCGAAGGGATCCTCAACAATGAGTGTAACCGGGTCGGCGGCGCCATCCCGCATCCGGCCCATGAAGCCCTGCATGTCCTCAATGCGGTCGCGAATCTCGTCGTCCTCGGCATCGCGGTGCATCTGATCCAGCACGCGCTCGATGCGCACCAGGATGCCTTCGATGTTGCTGATGAACGCCTCCGACGAGATGCCAGGCTCGATGGTGATCCCCAGCTCTGGGATGCGGATCGTTCCGCTGGACGAACGGACCACGCGAACCATCATGTCGTCCGCTTCCGTCACACGGTAGCTGACGCGGGTAGGGTCCTTGCTCTCTGTAAGCACGAAATCCGTGTGGCGGTACCCGCACTGCAGGCACCGGATGAGGGTCTCCAACGACTTGCCCATGTACGGCAGTTCAACCGTTTCGGCAGCGTATTCGAGACCCGCCGTGCCGCAGGCGGGGCACTTGGCCTCGTCGAGGATGGTGCGGGGCACGGGCGCCGTGGGACCCGAGGCAGGAAAAAAGCGTATGGGGCAACCCGTTTCTGGCCGCGGGAAGATTCTTCCCCCGCACCGAGGCTCCGGGCCCGTGCGGTCCCCTGCCATCCTCGTCCTCACGTGCCTGCTGCTTGCCGGGTGCTCTGAGGACCCAACACCCGCGGCGCCCGATGATCAACCCGAGGCCCCCGACGCCCCCAGCGCGGTTCCCACCTGGACCGTGGGGGACTCCTGGGCATGGGACGCCCCGTTTGGCTCCTACACGCTGGTAGTCACGGGCGAAACCGCCACGGACTACACCATCGAAACCGATAACGCCGCCACGGCCTGGTTCAACGAACGGGAACCCATCAGCACCATGGGGCCCCAGCGGAAATCTGACCTGGCCGGCAGCCAGGGGGACACCCGCGTCCGCTTCTTCGACTGGCCCCTGGAGGACGGCAAACAGTGGGCCACCCAATGGGACGGCAACGACTACCGAATGACGGCCGTCGCCAAGCCCAACGGGCGCTTCGAAATGCACGCACACCAGGGCGACGTCATGCGGGTCCGGTACACATACGACCCCGAGGTGAACTGGTTCCGCGAGATGGTTTTCTACGACGAGAACGGCACGCAGCCACTGGAGGTGACCCTTCGCGAACACAAGTCCGGGTGGACCGGCGAGGTGGTGCGGTGGAGCTACGAAGTCATCGACGAAGCCACGCTGACGGGAGCCACGGCCGGCGCCCCCAAGACCTACACCATCCCACCAGCGACGGACCTGTATCTGGAGGTCGACTTCTCCTGCTCCGAGCCAGGCCACGTCTTCTTTGCCTTGGGTCCGGCGGAATCCGTGCCCAGCATTGCCACGGGCGCAGAAAGTGATGGGTACACGCTCAACAGGGAGTGCCCCGACGCAGTCGCCGACGCGCTGGTCATTTCGGAGAACCCCTCCGAGGGCAACTGGGGCATGCTGCACGCCATGTCGCCGGCGGACGCGAGGGTCGAATACCGCTTCCTCGCCCGGACACAGGAACTGGCCCCCGTGGGCGCCTAGGTCGCAGCGTCAACGAGCGGCCGCAGGGGCCACCTTGCTGGGCACCAAGTTCGCAAGCAAGGCCGCCGTCCATGTGGCGCCTTAGAAGGCACCGCGCGTGCGAAGCCATCAGCACGGGAGTGTCTTCGCTGCGCTCAGAAACCGCCGCGCGTCGCACGGTGGCGCAAGCCACACCGCGGTCCACGGGGCGGCTTAGGAGCCGCCGCGCGTCGCACGGTGGCGCAAGCCACACCGCGGTCCACGGGGCGGCTTAGGAGCCGCCGCGCGTCGCACGGTGGCGCAAGCCACACCGCGGTCCACGGGGCGGCTTAGGAGC
>JBFIJP010000207.1:0-7387 GCA_041600695.1 Thermoplasmatota archaeon
CCCTACAGGTCACCATGGATCTGGTTCCGACGCCTGAGTCGGATCTGATTCCCCATGCAACGTTCCGCGACAAGGAGCGCAATCTCATCGTGCAGATCATCATGACGGGTCTGCCCATGGCCGGCACCGGGTTTACGCAGCATGAGGCTGCGCAGTACACCATCGACCCGGCTGCGTCATCCATGATGCTGCCCCTCTTCGAATACCACGAGAGCGTCGACTTGGCCTTCACGACGGATCGCAGCATCGATCTGGTCGTGGGCGAACGCGGCCAGGAACGTAGCGTGAATCCGGGCCGGAGCGTGGTCTATCTCTTTACGCTCGACTATCGGGGTGCCGCTGCCGACATCTTCGACTTGGGGCTCAGCGGCACCAACGCCGAGTGGGGCTCCATCCTTGGCGATGCCCAGATTCGGCTGGAGCCCGGCGTCCCGAGGACGCTCGCCCTGATGGTCAGCGCGCCGGACCGGGCCTTTGCCGGGGACACGGCGGACATCACGCTGACAGCAACCAGCACTACCAATTCGGCGGTCCAGGGCGGCGTTCGGACGCTCACGAGGGTTGTCACGGACCAGGACATTCCGGATGAGGCGGAGGAGGGGCTGATCTTGAGCGGCGAACTCACCCGACCCAAGGAGACGCCGGGCATTGGGCCGATGGGTCTCATGGGTCTGCTGGGCGTGTTGGCCGCCGTCGGCCGATCGTCGGGACGGCGTCGTTAGTCGTCTACGGAGGCGAGTAGTTTCCTCCCACGCAGGAGCCGTCGGCGGGAGTGTTCTGGTCTTCCAGGGCGCAGAGGGTTGCTTCCAGTGAGTTGGGCACGCCGTCGCCATCGGAGTCGATGAGCGCCAGCGCCTGTAGCACGGCACCTTCCACCAGGTCGGCCAGACTGTTCGCCTCGTCGATGAGGAAGGCGAGTGTCATCTCGGCGATGGCGAGGACGTTGTTGACGACGGGCTCGACCAGGGTCAACACTTGGGCCACCACGGCGAGTGCGGCGGCCTCCGCGTCGGCCACAACGGCCTCAATGGACGCCTGGCTCGGCCCCTGGTAATTGGTTGTGGAGGTGCATTGTCCAGTGATGCGGTGGTCGCCGCCGTTGATGGCATCGCGCACTGCGGCGCGGCCACACACGGTAGCCTCTGCGGCATCGGGGAGGTTGTCGCCGTCGGGATCGATGGTTTGTTGGACGCCTGCGACGGCGTCCGTTACGATGCCCGGGGCCCGGGCGACGAGGTCGAGCAGAACTGGCAGGATCGCGAAAACGAGGTCAACGGCGAAATCCATGATCCCGCGGAAAATCTCGTTGACGTCAATGCCGGAGCACCACTCCGGGTAGCGTACGCAGTCCCGGATGTCATCGATCAAGTCACGCAGGGCCTCCACCGCAGCGCAGTCGGTGGTGCAGGTGTAGCAGTTGACCTGGAGGCAGGGCGTGTTGCAGATGGTGCCCGTCGGCTCGGCGCAGGCGAATTCGACCGATAGGCTGGCGCCGAAGGCGGTTGCTGCGGGTATGCCAGTCAGGCCGGTTGCTACGAGGGCGAGAGTGAGGGCTAGTGTGCGAATCTTGAAAGCGTCGGTTTTGGGGAGCATCGTTCAATCTCCGCGCCACCAACTTATCTAATCCACTTTAAGTTAGACGTATCGCCATTATCTAGATCCATCCATTTTTCCTGCACCCGAGGGTTGCAGGCAGGCCCGGTTGACGACCTGCGGACCAAACGCAGGCGCCGCGTGGTCGCAGCGCAGCAACCCTAGGCGAGCCGCGGGCCTTCGCCCTGCGGGGCTTCCGGCAGCGCCCGCACGCATCCTAAACCGGCGGCGAATACACACCAGTTGTGCACGAACTGCCGCAACGGGGCATCACGGCAGGGGCTCGCGGGGTGGCGCAGGGGGCCCTCAGGCAGAGGCCCCTATGCTGCCGCCCCGGTGTTGAACGGCGACCACCCCCGTCCAACATCGCTATGATGGATAGCGGTGTGCACCGCGCCGTGGCGCTTCAGGTCTACAACGTGCGCACCCGCCAGAAGGAGGACTTCCAACCCCGCGAGGCAGGCAGGGTCGGGTTCTACCTCTGCGGCCTGACGGTCTACGACCACGCCCACCTGGGCCACGGCCGCACCGCCGTCAGCTTCGAAGTGATTCGCCGCTGGCTGGAACGGTCCTACGATCTGCGCTTCATCCAAAACGTCACGGACGTGGAGGACAAGATCATCAATCGTGCCGCCGAACTGGGCGTGAGTCCACGGGAGCATTCCGCCAAGTGGGATGCCCGCTGTGAAGCGGTGATGTCGCGCCTGGGCGTCCGGCCACCCGACGAGGCGCCCCACGTCACGGACTCCATCGTAGACATCATCACATTCATCCAAGGCATCGTGGACAACGGCTTCGCGTACGCCACGGACGCCGGCAACGTCTACTTCGACGTGCCAGGCTACGACGAGCACGCAGCACAGGCCCATCCCGGCTGCGCCTACGGCAGCTTGAGCAACCGCGACTTCCGCCAGATGGCAGCGGGCACCCGCAAGGACGTGGAGAGCGACAAGCGGCACCCGGCCGACTTCGCCCTTTGGAAGGCCGCCTCGGCGGGCGAACACCCGGATGCCAACTGGGACTCCCCCTGGGGCCCTGGCCGCCCCGGCTGGCACATCGAATGCAGCCTGATGAGCACCCGGGCCCTGGGGGACCAGATCGACATCCACGGCGGCGGACAGGACCTGATCTTCCCGCACCACGAAAACGAGATCGCCCAAAGCCAGGCCAAGACCGGCCTCGCGCCGTTTGTCAACGTCTGGATGCACACGGGCTTCCTGAACGTGGATGGTGAGAAGATGAGCAAGAGCCTCGGGAACTTCATCGTCCTTGAGGAAATCCTCGACCAACTGGACGCCGACGGCATCGGTCCGGACGCGCTCCGCTTCTACTTCATCCAGACCCACTACCGCTCCAAGATTGACTTCAGCCGCAAGGGCCTGGCCGAGGCGGCCCGCGCCGTCGAGCGCCTGGAGCGCACCCGCCGCCTGCTGCATGAAACCGCCGCACTCGGACGCATAGGGTGCGCCGATGTGGACCCGCCACTACAGGAGGCTGCGGCGAAGCTGACCACCGACTTTGGGGCCGCCATGGATGACGATTTCCATACCCCCGGTGCCGCTGCCGCGATGTTCACCTTCCTGCGCGCCGCCAATCAGGCCCTAGACACCGACCTGCTGGGGAGCGAGGCGGCCCGGCAGGCCCTGGAGGCCTTCGAGACGGCAGGCCAGACCCTGACTCTCTTTGCGGAGCCCGTCCCTTCCATGCAGCCCGCGGGCAACGTTCCGGCTGAGCTTGCCACCCTGGCGGGCCAACTGGGCGTTCCCGTCAACGGGGGCGGCGAAGCGGAGGCGGTCGAAGCCATCCTCGCCCTCCGGCAGAAGGCTCGGGCCGAGCGGAACTGGGGCCGTGCGGACGAAATCCGCGACGGGTTGCAGGCCGCTGGCTACGTTCTTGAGGACAAGGGAGACCACACGCGCTGGAGCCGCGCTTGAGCGACGGGGCCAGAAAGACCAAGGAAGGCACCTACGACCGCCGCTTCGAGCGTGCCGCCCATTGGCTGCTGGCTCGCGGCGTACGCCCCAACCACTTCACCTTCGCACAGATTCCGGTCTTCGCGGGGATGATCTGGGCCGCCCTCACCGGGGAGACCTGGTGGTTCTTCGGACTCAGTTGGTTCGTCATCCTGCTGGACGGCGGCGACGGCATCCTGGCGCGGGTGGGCAACCTGCAAAGCCGAACGGGGGCCATCCTGGACGCCAGTTTCGACACCTTCGGCATTGCCGTCGTGCTCGGCGGCGCGGCACAGTTCTTCCCCGAGGTCGCGGCGCTGTTCTGGACGCTCTTCGTGCTCAACGGAATCCTGTTTCTCCAGAACGCGCTGCTGGGGGCCAAGGTGGTCAGTTACGTCCGCGGCCCGGTGCTGGTGGGAATTGCCTGGCCGGACGCCATGTTCGGCAGCCTGGTGGTGGTTTACGTGACGGTGTTGTGGCTTTTGGCCGCCAAGACACCGCCATCGGTTCGCCAACTCATGAGCCGTCGGTCCGCCGGCTCGTGACATCGGGCGTGCTCGCCTCCCCGGGGGCTGGCACCCACCACAGCCAGGACTTGTGTTGCATGCTCATGCGGCCCTCGATCCGGCCCTGGCGTCGCAACTGGCTCAGGAACCGTACGGTGGAGTCGGGGCACTGAACCCCCTCGGCGAAAGCCATGGCATCCAGTTCGCGGGTGGTCCATTGCCGGCCGTTGCCAAGCAGGCCCAGGACGAATTTCTCCGCCTCCTCGCGGCCGAGTATACGGAGCTTGTTTCGCGCCTCCTCGTCGTCGCCCGGCTCGCCTCGATCGTGGGCGTCCAGTGCCCGACCGAGGGCCTCGATGGCGAGCCGGCTCAGGTAGCGGACCTTCTGCGGCAGATCCGGCAGCCGGGTCTCCACGCAACCTGGCCCAAGGTCACGGGCCTCCTTGACCGTCAGGCCTTGGACGCAGTCGCAAAGCACACTCGCCGTGGCGAGTTGGTATGCGCTCCCCATGGACTCGAAGCCAGCGGCGTGGATCCGGCCGTCCTCGATGCGCAAGTACAGCGTCACCACGTCCCCGCATGCAGGGTTCCCGACGGCGCCCACGGCGGTGGCACCCTCCAGGCTCCCCAGGTGGGGCGGGTTGCGGAGGCGCTGCTCCAGGAGGGTCACGTCGGGCCAGTGGGCGGCTTCACCATAAGGGTGGCGAGAAGGGCCGCTACTCGTCCTGGCCGTAGCCCCCGAGGCCGTCCTGCCACGACTCACCATCGGAGCGGCTGCCGCTGGCCGGGGGCGGGCTGTTGTAGGAATCCTCACCGCCACGGTCGACGAGGATGCCAATGCCCAGCGTTGCATACCCCTGCGCCCACCGCTCGGCCGAGTAAGTGTCGTCGCCTGCGTCGTCGCGCAGCAGGGCGATTCCGGGTCCGAGGACTGGAATGCTCAGGCTGTAGGCGGCCCCCTGACCCATGGGGAAGGTGGGCAGATCCAGGCTGGTGGGCGGTTCCGGGTAGCTCTCGATGGGTGCAAACAACAGGCGCTCGGCGTCGTAGCCGGGTTGGGTGGCATCCCAGCAGGCCGCCGGGTCGGTAGCAAGACCCACGAAGATGGCGCAAATCGCTGCGGTGAAGTCCAGACCGAGGCGGGTGAAGGTACCAGGCAGGCTGGCGGAGACCTCATACAGGCCCCGCCCCACCTCGTACACGCCCTCCAAGGTAAGCGAGATGCTCACGCCCAACTCGTACCGGTCGTCGCCGCCGCGATCCAGCAGGAAGGCCACGGCCAGGTCGCTGGCGGCGCCCTGGCAGGCCTGGCGCACATCGCCCGCACACAGGTAGAAGTCGTCGCCACCCTCCTCGAAAAGGATCGCGGCTCCAGTCAGTTCCGAACTGGCCTGGATGGGGCCCACGTGCGTTTCGACCGTGGGGCCACTGATGGGGGGCACGATGTCGCGCAGTTCCTCGGGGACCAGTTCGTCGAGGCCTGGCGAGATGCGGTGGACGCCAGCGGACAGGAACATGTCGTTGCCGTTGCCGCGGCTGGCCAGGATGCTGAAGCCGCCTAGGGCGGCGTACGCCATGCCGTCCGTCCGGTCCTGGTGGAACACGTCGTCGCCCCCCTCGTCGATGAGCATGCCGATGCCAGCGAGTCCCGATCCCTTGGTTGAGACGGCGATGCTGCCGTTGGGACTGGTGTAGGTGTCGGCGCCGGAGCCCGCGTCGTAGAGCATGCCGATGCCGGCAGCGCCGTGGCCGTGGCCCGATGAATGGACGCTGTAGAAGTCGGCGCCTCCGCCATCGTAGAGGAATCCAAGCGAAGCGATTCCCGAACCCTGGGCGTTCGACGCTGCCACGTAGGTGTCGTTG
Organism: Thermoplasmatota archaeon; assembly: GCA_041600695.1. Lineage (GTDB taxonomy): Archaea > Thermoplasmatota > E2 > JACPAO01 > JAHFTW01 > JBFJVP01. The sequence goes on from JBFIJP010000207.1 coordinate 5,915, forward strand.
CCCTTGACGTCGAAGATCAGGCCGACGCCACCAACGGTGAAGGGGGCTCCGGAGCCGACGCTGCCGGTGTAGAGGTCTTCGCCCGAGCAGTCGATGAGCAGGAGGAAGGGGCCATCGTGGGTGCTGTTGCCGGCAGCGCCGACGCGAACGAAGGGCAGATCGAGGTCCGCATCCCTGCACACTTCGACGAGAAACGGCTGCAATTCCGACACCGCCAACGTGACGGTCAGGCCCGCCGAGACAAGTTCCTCCCGGTCCACCGGGTCCAGGCCGGCGAAGATGCGTTGGGCGACTTCACCGGCCGCGGGTGTGTGGCGTGCGAGGCTCCAGATCTGCTGGATGCCTTCAAGCTGCAGCCACGCCGGGTCGACGCCCGCCAGGGCGTCCCTCGTCTGCCAGGTGGCTGCCGCCAGGCTGGCCACGAGTCGAGAGAGGGCGTGGGCCGCCGGGCCCTGCTGCGTCGCCTGCGCCGCCTGCACCGCTACGCGGGCCTCCAGGGCGTCGTCGACGGCAACGTCGTTGGCGTTGTACAGATCCAGCAGCGCCTCCCGCAGCCCAACGTCGGCAAGGGGACTCGGGGACGCCGAGACGCCCCACTGCTCGGCCGCAAATCCCAGCCAGGCGTGCGGCCCTGCCAGGCCCGTGGGCAGGGCGCCCATCACCTTGGCCACCGCTTCGCCGCGGGCGGACACCTGCTGGGCGCGGCACGCGTCGCTGGTGCACTCGGCCATGTCCGCCAGGGTCTGCTCGTAGAGCCCACTGACCGTGGGCCCGGAGGCGGCCGGTACAAACAAACTGGTGGCGGGACCCGCCATTAGAAGGACAAATGCAACAAAGACCGGAAGGGCAGAGCCTCGGCGGCGAAGCGACATGCGCCAAGCAAGCACGGGACCGGTTTTGGCTCCTTTGCATGGGCAGGGCACGCCCCCCGGGCGCGGCACACCTCCACCCCAGTCCAACAAAACATCGCTCGCCCCAGATACGCAATCGCGCCGCACAAACCCGCTTCCGGGGGCGGCCACACAGCCTTAAGCCGCCCAGCCATCTCGCCCATTGGTGGTTTTGATGGTTCGCCCAAGCGTCGCCCTCTCCGTTGCGCTCGTCGCCCTGTTTGTCTTGCCCGCAACCCTGGGGCAAAGCGACGATCCCCTGGCTGGAGCCCCCGGCGTACCCGGCATGGGTGAACCCCTGCCAGGCCTGGGAGGCGCCGCGGGAGACCCTTCACAGGTAGGCCGCTGGACCAGCACCATCGACGGCCACGTGCCCGCCATCAACATGGTCCTCCTGCACGACGGCCGCGTCCTGTACTGGAGCGGCGTTGAGGCCGATCCAGCCGACGGCGACACCGACTGGACGTTCTTCACCTCGGAGCCCGTCTGGGGCGAGTCGCGCATCGTCGACTTCAGCACCGACCCCCCGACCGTGACGGTTCCCAACGATCCGCACGGTGCTGCGGGCGACCTGTTTTGCGCC
>JBFIJP010000208.1:0-7383 GCA_041600695.1 Thermoplasmatota archaeon
GTGAAGTGGGTCGGCGGGGGGAAGCCCTGGAACCCGCCCAGGAAGCCGTCAAGCACTACCGCGCCCTCGCCGAGGCCAACCCCGACGCCTACCTCCCCGACCTCGCCATGAGCCTCAACAATTGGGCCAATTTGTTGAGTGAAGTGGGTCGGCGGGGGGAAGCCCTCGAACCGGCCCAGGAAGCCGTCAAGCACTACCGCGCCCTCGCCGAGGCCAACCCCGACGCCTACCTCCCCGACCTCGCCATGAGCCTCAACAATTGGGCCAATCGGTTGAGTGAAGTGGGGCGGCGAGGGGAAGCCCTCGAACCGGCCCAGGAAGCCGTCAGCATCCGCCGCGCCCTCGCCGAGGCCAACCCCGACGCCTACCTTGCCAACCTCGCCACGGCCAGATGGACGCTCGCCCTCGTCCACCGGGCCGGCGGCCAACACGCGGAGGCCGCCGAGCAACTGATCACCGCCGTCCTGGAACTAGCGCCACTGTTCGCCAAGGAACCCCAAATCCAGGAGGACCTGGTGCGGGCGCTCTTGGCGAACTACGACGAGTCCATCCGCGCCGCCGGCTCCGACCCGGACATGGAGCGCCTGAAGCTGATCTTGGATGCTCTGGAGGCACTCGCTGCCACCGAAGAGGAGTGACAAAAAAGGAAGGGAAAAGCGGGAAAACAAAGCCCGTGAGCCCTACAACGGACCGTAGCTGTCAACCCGGCTGTTGCTGATCGAGTACTTGCCGGCGGGCACGTCGTAGTAGAACGTTCCCGGTGCCGAGGCGAGGGCCGCCTGGGCGGTGGGGGCCGTGCCTGCTTGGCTGTCAGCGGCGGCGCCGATGGTCTGGGTGCCGACGTCGTGCCAGCGCACGATCAGGATGTTCAGGTCCCAGGCGCGCACCTGGGTCGCGTGGTAGCCAGCGGTCGGGCCCACGTTGGTGGGGATGCCGACGGTGACCGCGTCGACGGTCAGGGGGGTCGTTGCCGGGTGGACGCGCACGTTCTTGACGACCTGGTTGGCCGCCGCCAGCTCGCCGCTCACCTGGACGCCGTAGAAGTTAACCTTCGGCGCCTGGGTGGAGAGGTCGTTCAGGCCGGGGGCAGCCGGGTCGGGGCTGCTGATCCACGCGTCGCTGGGGCCCTGGTTGGCCAGCACGCCGAGCCGGTCGTAGACGCTCTGGACCAGGTCCATCGCGGTCGCGCGGGTCGGGAATTCGCCGCCGTTGGCCGGGTAGGCGAACGTGTAGCGGGCTTCCTGGGCGATGAGCGTGGCCGGGGTGGTCGCCACCGTGGTGAAGGCCCACGAGTAGCAGATGTCGTTCGCACGAACCGTGACAGAATCCCATTCATCCCGCGGGCAGGAACATGCGCTGGCCTGACTGATTCAACCGCCCCCCACCACGCGCCCGTCGGCGTCAAGCCGCTGGGTCTGGGTGCGGTTGTAGATGGACAGGATGCGGTCCGGGTGCTCGGCGGTGGCATGGGTCCACGCATCGGTCAGACGGGTCTGGACGCGGCCCGCGGCGCGTGCGTCCACCAGATAGCGCAGTCGGTATTCCATCCAGCTCGGCTTGGATTCCGCCAGCGTGAAGGGTTTGTCGGGGAAGTTGGCTTCAATGCTCAGGCCTTTGGTCAGCCGGCGGTACGTGCGGGCCATTTTTTCGTGCTCGGCGGGGTTGACAACCTGCTCCCCGACGGCCTGCAGGATTTGCCGGGCCAGTTCCTGGTCCGATTCGAAGGCGACGTTGACGACGAATTCGTCGAACACAATGGGGGTGTCGCCGGTCGCATTGGCGACGGCTTTCTCCAAGAAGACAGCGTTGCTGACGGTCACCACCTGTCCGGTCGGACGCCCTGGCGTCGGGCTGCCGGGTTGCCCGACCTCCCACAGCCGGGTCGTGAAGAGGGTGATATCGAGAACATCGCCGGTCAGGTCGCCCACGCGGATGCGATCGCCCACCCGCACGGAGCCGCCGAAAACCAGGCTGGCCCAACCAGCCATGGACAGGATGGGGCGCTGGAGAGCGAGCGTCAGCCCGAAGCCAACGAGGCCTAGGCTGACGAGTGCCGTCTGGAAGCCGCCCACGATGGCTCCCACGGCGAGCACCGCCACGATCGCGCTGGCCAGCGTCTGTAAATGGACGAGGGAGCGCGCCGCCTGGGGGTGGCTGCGTTTGGCCACCGCGTGGGCGCCGAGGAAGAGCAGCCATACGGTCAGGGCAAAGGCGGCGGAGCCAGCCAGCGTGGGCCACGCCTGGCGCAGCGATGACGGCCCACGTTGGGCTTCGCTGGCTGCCCATGAAAGGGCCGCCGCGATGCCCAGGATGACGGCGAGCCATAGAAGAGAGCGTCCGCGCACGCCCCGGCATCCGGGTGCGGGTTCATGGAACGTGCAGGCCCGGGCTGCTATGCCGCGAGGCTACGACGGGGCTTCGTCCGGGGTGGACCGGTCACGCCTTCTGGCAAGCGCTGCCTCGATGCGGGAAAGGGCTTCGCCGCTGCCAATGATGACGCCGTACGTGGCTACCACGAACGCCGCCACCCACGGGGATGGGTGGGTTGACGCCACGAACATGCCGTTGAAGAAGGCCGGGGGAAGCGTCGCCAAGAGAGCCCAGCCGATGGCGCGGGGCCCGGCGAGCCAGGCAGCGGCGGACGCGGCCACCAAGGCCTGACCTGCCAGCATGAACACCGGCGCGCCAGGCGGCGCCTCGTCGGACCCGCCCACGAAAAAGGACAGCATGAATGCGGGGAGAAAGGGCAGCATCAGCGCGACGCCGAATTGCCACCCCGCGAGGACCGGGCGGGCCGCCCGGGCCCGGCGCCAGTAGAAGGCCACGCCCAGCGTCGCGACGGCGGTCAACGGTGCTCCAAACAGGATGGGTGCCCCGATCATGGCCAGGATGACGAGGCCCAGCGGGGCCTCGGCGCGGTCGACCAGGGGCGTGATGAAGGCGGCGTGGGCGAGGCCGAAACCCAGCAGTCCCAGCGCCGCGGCACAATAGGCTGCCCCAAAGGGCGGCCGTCGGGATTCTGGCATGCCGAGGGATGGACGTTCGTGTCTTGAGGATCATGCTCGGCGGCCATGGCCGGCTAGTCGCCCGCCGCGCGCGAGCGGCCAATCCGGGCAGCCACCTGCACCCGGGGCCCTCCGGGGTGGCAAGGTTCATCGGCGTCCTTGCCGGTGCACTCCCATGCGCCTGATGGTCTTCCTGGCTGCTTGTCTCGTGATGGCCACCCTTCCCGCCGATGCGCGGGAATTGCCTGTTTGGCGCGATGTGAGCGCCACGGCCCCCAGCGGGGACTGCCCCGACTGCGTCGGCGCCTCCGTGGGAGCAGGTGCCTATATTCCCAACTGCTTCGACTGCCCCGCCGTGGGCGCCCGCGTTGGCGCCCTACACGCTGATGGCAGCCCCGGCGCGGCGGCCCGTGTGTGCTATTCGAGTTTCTTCTACTTCTGCTTCGTCGACGTTCAGGTCTAGATGCAGTGGTGGTAGTGGTAGCTGGGCGGCGTGCCCTGCTGCAAGTTGCCGCTGTGGTAATGGAAGTACTCGCAGTGGGACCCGGGCGGCAGGTCCGGGGGACCCCGCTCCGCATCGACTTCGGGGACGGCGGCGATTCCGGCGAAGGCCAGGGCGAAGATGACGGCCACGGCGACGGCTGGGTTCATGCAAGCTCCCGGTGGCGCCAGCGCCGGGCGGTTGTTGAACCGACCGCGTGGGCGCCCGGCCGGTTGCGCGGTGCCTCCCGGGCGTGATGGATCAGGTGCGGTCAATGACCACGGTGTCGGGCCACGCCTGGGCGGGGTAGGATGTGGCGATCTCGGTGGCGTCGTGCCCGAGGCGGTCGCCAACCCGGACGGCGGAGAGATCCAGCGGATGACAGCCGGAACCGTCGTGCAGCCATACCTCGGCCCGGCTTGCGTGCAAGACCAGTTCGCCGCCGTCCACCACGATGTCGGGCGGTCGGACCTCGGTGACAAGCGTCGATGGGGCGATGGCTTCGCACGGCTCGACCGCCGGCGGCGACGAGCAGCCGGCGAGCAGGACGACCAGCAACAGGGCGCGCCGCGACACAGCCGTCGCAGGCGGCGCCCAGGCGTGAAGTTTGCCGCGACGGCCTAGTCGTTGCGGCGGCGTGCGACGGCGATGGCTGCCATGGCGGCCACCAACAGGGCCAACGCGGGCCCCGGCAGACCCTTGTCGGCCTCCTCGGCCTCGTCGCCGTGGTGGTCTGCGTCGTCGTGCCCGGCCGCGCGGGTCCCCACCACGACCAGGGGTTCGGTGCCGTGGTTCAGGAACCGGACCGTGTCGCCCGCTGAGACGTTCAGGGCTGGCGGGTGGAAGCCGCCGTCGTACCGCACGTCGTGCGTGGTTGGCGTGTGGCCTTCGCCGGGTACCGCGATCGTGATGCGACCCTGGTGGGCGGCTGCGTTGTGGTTGCGATACTCCACCACGCCGGCCTCGGCGAAGGTGTGTTGCCAACTCTCGCCGGGCAGTATCTCGGGACTTCTGAGCCGCCCGTCGGTGGCGGCGGCCGTGGGCAGCCGGAGGAAGGCATGGCCGCCCAGGGGTGTGGTGGCGCTCACCGTGACCGCCTCCGCGTTGCCGTCCGCCGCAAGCGTGATGGCCTTCTGGAACCGGGCCGCAACGGGAACCGTTAGCGTGGCGGGCGTGGCACCGGTGATCTGGAGGGTGACGTTCTGTTCGAGGGGGACTGGGTTGTCAAGCAGGATATCGAAGGTGGTGCCGGGCTCCACGGCGCTCTGGCCGACAGCAGCCGCCAGGCGGACGTACGCCTCGGGGCTGCGGACACTGTAGGCGGCAAGTTGGTAGGCTGCCCCTAGGGGATCGGGGGTGCCGGGTACGACGCCCTCGGGCATGTTGTCGGCCACTTGGCCCTCCCAGGCGCCGGCGACGAACCAGTCGGTGAGTTCGCTGAAGACGGCGATGCCTAGCTCGGCGAAGGGCACCCAGGCCTCGATGGCGAAGCGTGTTCCGTCGCCGATCTCGGCGGGGGCCGTCGCGAGCCCGGCCGGGGAGACACTCCAGGTGGCGCCGCCGTCGGTGGTGGACAGGACGACCTCGACGGGGTTGCCGTCGGCGAGGAACTGGATGGCGTGGCTCAGCGTGCCGCAGGGGTCGCTGAGGGTGTCGTCGCAGCCGCCGTTGAGCAGTAGGCGCAGCGCGAGGGCCGGCGCGCCGTCCGGCGTGTGAACCTCGCGAACGTCGAGCGCGATGGCGTCGAAGCCGTGCTTGCCCGCCAAGACCAGGAGCGAATCGTCGTTGTGGTCATGCAGGACGCGGGTCTCGAAGGCGCGCGCAGGCGGCGCTGCGTGGGCCGTGGCCAGCGGTGCCAAGACCGATGCGGTGAGCACGAGCAGGGCTGCCGTGATGACGGGAGAAGGGCGCATAGCGTTCGAAAAATGATCAAGAGGCCTGGTTTATAGCTCTTGTCGCGCGTTGATCCTGTCGTCGCCGCGCCGCCGGCCCATCGCGGTCCCGCCGAGCCCGGCCCAGCCGCCCGGCAGGCCGGCCCGCCGACGAGAGTCGGCTCAGCCGGGCCGCGACAAGGCTTAAACATGCACTTTGCCAAATGTCGAACAATGCTCGGCCGTCCTACAGGTGCCGCCACGCTCGCGGTGCTTGCCCTCCTGCTCGTTGCCGGAAGCACCCGTGGCCACGCAAGCCCCGATCCGCTGGACAACGAAGTCCACGTGATCGCCGACGAGACCAGCGACATCTGGGCCGTGCTCGACGGCTTCGACATCCAGGATGTCTTCGTCCGCGAGGCCCATTTTGGCAGCCCCGGCGCCGACGGCGTCGTCGTGCGCGTCATCCTGTACGGCGGACCGCCACCCGGCGTCCCCTCGCCGCAAACGCTGACAGTGTCCCTGGCGGGAACCGACTTCGTCCTCACATCCAGCGACGGTATCGCCTGGTCCGGTGAGGCCGAGGTCGTGGGCGCAACGCTGGAGCCCAGCGAGGACGGCGCTGGACTCGCCGGCAGCCTGCAGGTGTTCGTTCCCCTCGCCGCCGTCGGCCTCGCCCTTGGCGACACGCTCGATGGCATCACCGTCCACACGGCTGCCGGCGGCCAGCCCGTCGACGATGCGCCGGGCCCGTCGTACCTGGCGGGCCAGCCGGTGGAAACGGGCACCTCGACGGTCCTGCTGGAGAGCCTTGAACTCAAAGGACCCGGGGGCTACACGCGCACCAACGTCGCCGCCCGCGACGAGATTCAGCTCGACATCGAGAACCTCATCACCGTCACCGGCCAGCACATCACCGTCAGCTACGACACGCCCGCAGGGTGGACGATCGAAGCGATCGACGCCACGCCCAAGAGCGTCGATGCCGGCGTCCACCCCAAGTTCACCTTCCGCGCCATGGCGCAGCCGGGGTCGGCCGACTGGCAGATCACGGTGCGCACCGACCTGGGTGGCCGCGAGAGCGTGAACGTCAGCGCCTCCATGGTGAAGGCCCCCGGCGCAGCGGGGGTCGACGCGGGATCAGGCGGCGGGGGCGGCAGCCCTGGCGATGGCAGCGGGGCTGCCGACGACAAGGACTCGCCGGGAGCGCTCCTGCCCGTCGTGGCCGTAGCCCTCGGCGCGGCAGCCGCGACGCGGCGACGCTGATCAGAGCGGCGGCGAGGGCGCGGCAGGCCCGGGCAAACCACGGCCGGGCTTTGGGACCCGAGCAGCGGCAGTACTGGTGAGCCGCGACCCGCGCCGCGGCCCTGCCGCGGCCGTCTCAGGCGGGGAGTCCCGGCGCTCGCTGCCCCTTCGGGCGGCGAATCTCACGCACCAACGCCGGAATCCCGAACACCAGGATGCCGATCATAAACGGAAATTGCAGGGCCATCTGGAGTGCAGCCTCGTGGGTCCATGTGGTGTCGTCGCCGACCATGGCCGTCAGCACCCCGTCCACCGTGAAGCCGGCGGCGCCCCACACCACCGCAGCCCAGGCCAGGAAACCGAATCGGTTGCCGGCAAACGCCTGGACGAGGGTAGGCCTGCCGGCGCGCAGGTAGAACACCACCGCCATGACGCCGAGGAACCAGGCAACGTTGGCGTGGCTCCACGCGTGGCCGCCCCAGTTGTGATCGACCGGGCCGCCCTCCGTGCCCTCGTGGCCGGGGGGCACGATCAGCAGTGCCGGCACGGTCAGGAGAACGACGGCCACCGGCACGAGCAGCATCAGGGTCACTTGCGAGCCTCTTGAGCGAGTCTTGGTCGCCATGATGACACCAGCACTCCCGCCTACTTGGGGGCAGCGCCAAACAGCGGCCGTCATGGGGAACATTTCTTCCCAAATGGTCCACATTGTCGGGCGAGGAGCGCGAACGTGGACACAACCGACGCGGCTTTGGTGCGCTTCTTCGCATCAGGCGAGGCA
>JBFIJP010000209.1:0-7325 GCA_041600695.1 Thermoplasmatota archaeon
TCGAAGTCTACGAGGACGCTAAGGGCGAGTGCCGGTGGCGCGCCGTCTCTGCCAACGGCAACATCATTGCCACCGGCGGTGAGGGGTACGTCAAGCAGACCGACTGTGAGCGTGGCTTCAGCCAGGCGAGCACGTTGGCCCACTCAGCCCCTGTTGTTGAACCATAGGCCGCAGCCCCAAGAGTGAAAAAACAGGGCGCCTACGCCCACGGGTGAAGTTCAGTGCCCTTGGCTTGACCGCCTTGTTCTTGCTGGCCGGCTGCACCAGTCAAACCAGCCCCGACGATGAGCCCCTTGGGCAGCCCTTCGATTTGGAGCCCTATTATCCCGTCGTCGTCGCCGTCATCGACACGGGCGTCAATCCCTACCATGAGCACTTCCAGCGGGCCAGCATCCCGGACCATGTCCTGGACCGGTTCGTCAACACGCTCGATGGCGAGGCGCCACAGCGCGTGTCGCTAGCGCACCGCGGCGATTACGAAGAGCGTGTGCAGAAGGACGAAGGCTTTTGGACGTCTGCCGAGAAGGGTCGGTTGTATTACTTCGAGGGCACCAACATCCTTGGCATCAGCTTCGCAGGGGGCTCCGGCGTGCCCGTACTTGACGAAGCGGGCCACGGCACCGGGACTTCGGGCGCCGTCCTGGACGCCAACCCCAACGCCATCGTGGTGATGGTTCAGGGCACGGGCAACCCGGACGGGGAGGCATGGGCCGCTGAGCAACCTTGGGTGGATCTCTTGTCCGAGTCGTACGGACCCATCGGTAGCATTCCTGGTTCGGGCCGCGTGTTTGGCCTCACGACGAGCCAAGCCAACAAGGCCGCCTGGGACAACGGCAAGCTGCCGGTGGGCGCGGCCGACAACACGCCCGCCTTGTCGCCCAACGACGAGACTTCCGGCCCGCCATGGGTCATCGGCGTCGGCGGCGATCACCCCGAATCCTACTGTCGCGAACACATCAGCGGCAACCTGCCCGACTTCACGGCGGACTTCACGCAGAAACTGCCCATGGCCGAGACCATCGACGAATACCGGTCCATGAGCGGCACCAGTTTCTCCACTCCGGCAACAGCGGGGACCTTGAGTGCCATCGTGCAGGGCGTCCGGGAAGCTTGGGGCGACACATCCAGTCCTGACAGCGGCGCATTGGTCACGGGGCCGGACGGGAACCTCACCAACATCGACGTTCGAAACGCTGTCAACCAGACGGCGTATTATTTCGACTTCCAAACGTGCCAGGGAGACGGCGGCGGAGCCACTCCGCTGCCAGTCAATCCTGCCGCGCCGTGGCTACAGATGGGCTGGGGCCATGTCGGGCCCGAAATCGTCAACGCCACCCTTGAGCACCTGCTGGGCATCAAGGAGGCCCCGGCCAAGCCCGCCGGCGCTGTGGCATTCCAGGAGAGCGTGCACGAGTACCGGAAGCAATTGTGGGCCGTGTTAGGGTAGCGGGGCCATCCCGCCCCACCGCGCCGTGATGCGCTCGTGCCGGCCCCTCCAGGTGCGTAGTTCGTCGTGCAGCGATCGGACCGCGTGCACGCCTGGCTCAGCCCCCGTCTGTGTTGTTTGTTTATTCAAACCGGACCTTTGCGCAACGAATGGATTGATGGGACGCGGCAGGCGCCCCCCCTTCGACCGATGGGGGACCGGACGGGTCTGGTGCCGTGCCGCGGCCGTGCTGCGGCGGTAGTGCGCTGCCTGGGGATGACGCGTCGCGGCTCCGCTTTCTGGGCGAGGCCTTCTTAGTTTGGCGAAGAAAAGTAAAAACCTGATCAGTCGATCAAATGTCAGGTGAACACTGTGGCCACACTGATTCCAAGAGCAACGGTCCTTGTCCTGGCCCTCTTCCTTGCAGGTTGTTACACAGCTCCAAACGACCTGGATACGCAGGCTCTTCCGGACCCTGCCCCACCACTGCCCGAACTTGATTTCATCGCGAGCGAAAACGGCAATCTCAGCCTCAATCTTGTGGAACAAAAGAGCACGGTGACCGTCAACGGCGTCTCATACACCACCAACGCCTACAAGACGATCCACGACGGGAAAACCTACGAAAATTCACTGATTCCCCCCGTCTGGCGCCTGAACCCCGGCGACATGATCCAATTGCAACTGGCCGATGAACGACCGATGGTGGGTAACGGCACCTGCAAGGCCGGGGGCCAGTATCACCACGACTATACCAACCTCCATTTCCACGGCTTCAATGTGCCTGCGCAAAACCCGGAGGGCGAACCCGCTGGCGACAATGTCTTCATCCAGCTCTATCCCAAGGGGACACCGGGCAAGAATTCGTCCATGGATTACGAGATCAAACTGGGGGATGACCACCCGCAGGGTTTGTTCTGGTTCCACCCCCACCCACATGGCTGTAGCAATAAACAGGTGATGGGAGGCATGTCGGGCGCCATTGTCGTCGGGGATCTGCCCGGAGTGCATTATCCCAAAGTGGTCTACACTCGGGAGCGCGTAATGCTGCTGCGCGATTTCTTCCCCGTGGCCCCCGATGGCCCGGATATTCCCGATCCGCCCGTGGCAGGGATTGCCGCCACGGATGGCACCCAGATCATGAAGACCCTCAACGGCGCCACCCTTTCTGCATTCAGCATCGCGCCCGGAGAAACCCAATTCTGGCGATTTGCCAACACCGGCGCCAATCTCCATTTCGACATGGTTCTCGTGGACGCCAACGAAGTCCCGGTGCCCTTCTACGTAATTGCTGTGGATGGAAACGTTCTCCAAAACCCGGTCAAGATGGACAATCTGTTTCTCTACCCTGGTTCCCGCCTAGAGGGATTCCTGGTGGGGCCTCCCGAGGGCGTTTACACTCTCAAGACCACCTCGGTGCAGCGCAACGCCCACGGCGCCCACGACGAACCCCTGCAAATCCTGGCACTCGTCACGTCCGCCGGCACGGCGCCCAAGACCACTCCCGGTCACGAAATCATGGGAATGTCCATTGTCGACACCGATACGCGTTATGATGAATTGCGGACCTGGATCTACAACGACAGGCCGACGGTCAAGCGAACCATCAATTTCACGGTGACACACATCGGTGGCGACAAGTATCCGACCATCAATGACAAGCAGTATGATCCTGACCGCAATGATGTCGTCGCCAATTACGGTGATATCGAGGTCTGGACACTCAACAACCCCAGCAATGCCCCGCACGTTTTCCATATCCACCAGCTCGATTTCCTTGTCCTGAATGTCAATGGAGTGCCGGTGGGCGCCGGTGGATTGCAGGATACCGTTTTCGTGCCAGCCAAGGGCGTCGTGCAGATTGCCATCCCGTTCACGGAAGAGCACACCGTGGGCCGCTACGTGTTCCATTGCCATTACCTTCCGCACGAGGATCGTGGAATGATGGCGAACATCCTGGTGGTGGACCCAGCGGCGCCATAGGCGAGGCCCCTTGCGGCCGGGGCGCGCCTTCGGCGGTTACATGGGCGCCCCGGTCGGTGCCTCATTGCTGGCCTGACCCGGGGTCGCAGGAGCTGACGGTTTGGACGACAACCGGCCAGCGCGACGAGTCAAGGGGCTACGGGTTTACGAATCCCGGACGGTCCAGCAGCCGGTTTCCCGTGGCACGTTGCTATCGACATGGCACATCACGGTGCGCGCCCGGGCGTCCACGTGAATGCAGTCCGTCTGCAGGTTGGTGCCAACGCCGACCCACACGTCATCCTGCACTTCGTGGCGCCAGTGGCCGTACCAGAATCCATGGCAGGGCGGGTTCTCGTTCGACGATCCGGAGGCGCCGCCGTCGCCGCAGTAGGTCTGCCACGACACAGGACCGATGGCGAACACCTGGTAAGGGCCGCCGGGCTGGACGCAAGCAAAGCCTGGGAAGCTCGGGCTCGTGATGACGATAAAGTTGCATGTGAACGGGTTGCCGTCCTGCCCCACGCCGCCAGCCCCGACCCGCACGCCCACCCGCCGCTGTGGGGTCAGGTCCTGTTCGTGGTGTGGGCCAAGGCAGGAATTGGTCGTGGGTGGGTCGTCCTCCGCCTGAGCGGGCAGGGCGATCATCAGGCAGGCCAGCAAAGCAACAATGGTTTTCATGGGTTCACCTCAGATTTAGGGGAGGGCGCAGCCGGGGACGTAAATGGCGACGCGGCCGGAGAGCGTGAGATTGGTGCTGCCCGCCAGGGGCTCGGTGCAAACGAACGCGCCCAGAAGGGTAACGCGGGTGTCGAAGCAGGGATTCTTGTCTTGTTCAACATGAATCACGCCTTGTAGGGAGCCCGGCGGGGCGCTCGTGATGGGGCAGGGGTCGAAGGGCACGCCAGGCCTGCCGGAGTCCTGGGCGCCATCCTGTTCGGTGTAGTGGCGGACCGTGAGAAGGGGCGTGTCGATGATGGTGTTCCAGCCGCAGTTCCAAACGCAGTCGTACCACTTGAGGTCGACGCGGGTGTGGCAGTCGGCGGACGTGTGGACGGTCGCGGGGTAGACGTGGTGGATGCCGTCCTTGCACGGGCCACTGGTATCGATGGAAACCTCCACGCCGCACGTGAGGATGCCGTAGCTCTTGATGTGCACCGGGCCGACGTCTTCATCGACTTCGGGGCCTAAGCAGACGGGCGGCCACGCCTGGGCGGACGGCAGCGCGGCCAGGCCGGTGGTGATGAGCAGGGCGCCGAGGAACAGGGGAGTTAATCGCATGGGGTAGCCTCATCCTTCGATCCATGGGCCGTATTCAAGATGGACGGCGGCGCAACCGGCCACCTCCGGGAACTGCCGCGACGAAATATCCCGACTGGCACAGCCGCAACCACCCGGAGTTTACCAAGCAAGATTATAATGGCGCCGATCAATGAACGAGCGGATGGTTGCCCTAAACGTATTACATAAGCCGACACTGCTGATCGTCGCCGCCCTCCTGATGGCCGGATGCTCAACCGCCCCCGATCCGGGCGCTGGGTCGATTCCAGCACTCCTGCCAGTACAGCCTTTGCCCCAAATGGAATTCATCACGAGCGAAAACGGAGAACTCCGGTTCACGTTGATTCCGCACAGCACAAACGTTACCGTGGGCGGACTCACCAACGAAACGGTCGTGTACAAGACGATTCACAACAATACGTCCTACGATCAACGCTTGATACCGCCGATTTGGCGGCTTCAGCCGGGCGACAGCATACGGCTTCACCTGGAGGACAAGCGGCCGGTCAATCCGCAGATCACGTGCCAATCCGATCGCGAAGCAACGGATCACAACATGACCGGCTACAAGGACTACACGAACGTTCACTACCATGGCCTAAACGTTCCGCCAAAACCCAACGGTGACAGCATTTTCATCCAGGTATACCCCGAGGGCAGCGGCTCCTCGCCGACCAGCTTCGATTACGTGGTCGATCTTCCCGGCTGGCATCCACAGGGCCTGTTCTGGTTCCATCCCCACCCGCACGGCTGCAGCACCCACCAGATGATGGGAGGCATGACGGGCGCGATGGTCGTCGGCGACCTAGCGGGTTATCACTACCCCAATATCACGTACGAAAAAGAGCAAATCTTGCTGCTGCGCGATTTCCAATGGATCAATGGCCAAGCACCGGATCCACCAATTCCCTCGTCCGGAGTGCTCAAGACTCTCAACGGCGCCTTCAACGGCTCGCTGGAACTTCGTGAGAATGAGACTCAATTCTGGCGCTTTGCAAACATCGGAACCAACCTGAATTTCAACATGGCCTTGGTCGACGGGAATGACAATCCGGTCCCCTTCTACGTAATCGCCGTGGATGGAAATGTGCTGGAGCAACCGATGCAGGTAGACAATCTGTTCCTCTATCCCGGCGCACGCCTCGAGGGCTTCGTGGTGGGGCCCAAGCCAGGGGAGTATTACCTCACGAGCTATCCGGTTTTTCGCAGCGTCCACAGGGCGGTGGCTGAGCCCGAGCAAATCATGGCCTTTGTTACGTCGTTGCCGGAAACCACGCCGCCGCCGGCGAGCAACAATTTCTCGGCCGCCCGCGCTGCCAATCCTGACTCGCGCCTCAGTGAATTGAGAAACTGGGTGGCGGACGGGAATCAAACCACGAAAAGAAATATTACGTTTGACGCAACGCCAGGTTTCCACGGAATCAACGGAAAACGATACGATGTGAACCGCAATGACACAGTCGTTGATTTCCCATCCATTGAAGTGTGGACAATCCGGAATCCGACGCCCGCAGCGCACGTCTTCCACATCCACCAGCTAGATTTCCTGGTGCTGGAAGCCAACGGAATGACGGTAACGTCGGGTGGTTTGCAGGATACTGTTCTCGTGCAGGCGGACAGCGAGGTGAAGATTATCATCCCATTCAATGAAAAGCAAACGATTGGCCGCTACGTTTACCACTGCCATTACATACCCCACGAGGACCGCGGCATGATGGCCAACATCGTCGTACGGGCGCCGCCGTCGGGATGAGAGCCGAGCGGTTGCCGGCACGGGCAGTCCCGCTGGGTGACGGCGGCCGCGAGTCACTTGCAGCCCAGGCAGGCGCGCGCCTCGGTCTCCGTCCAGTGGCTCGCCCCAGGTCCCCGCGTGGTCGTCACCGGGGGGCTGCCAATCACTGCGTGGTAGTTCTTTGGAGAAGCGGGCGGTCCCGGTACGCTTCGGTCGCTGCACGGAGCGAAAATCGGAGGGGCCGGGCCGTGGCCGGGGGCCCCCAAACCCCTTAAAACCGGCTCCTGTCGGCCGGCCCATGGCAGACGACCGCACGGAAGAGGAGCGGCTCGCCGACGAACTGGCGGCTGAGCTTGAGGCCGAGTTCGCTGGCGAGTTCGAGGACGAGCCGGAGGCGCCTCCGGCGGCAGAGCCCGTGGCTCCGATCCCCACCCCGGCACCGGAGCCCGCGAAGCCGAAGCCTGTCGACGACACCATCAAGGTGTCCGAGGAAGCCATCGCCAAGGCGAAGGCCGCGGCCAAAAAGGCCACCGAAGGCGACGCGGACAAGGCCCTAGGCGCCCTGGCAGCCAAGAGCGACACCGCCTACACGCGCCACCCAATCGTTTCGGTGATGGGCCACGTTGACCACGGCAAAACCTCGATCCTGGACAAGATCCGCGGCACCAAGGTGTTCGATCGGGAGGCCGGCGCCATCACGCAGCACATCGGCGCCAGCGAAGTTCCGATGGAGACCATTTACGAGCGCGCCGGGGCGTTGCTGAAGGGCAAGAACTTCGGCGTGCCGGGTATCCTGTGCATTGACACCCCGGGCCACCATGCGTTCAGCAGTCTGCGCGGCCGTGGCGGCCAACTGGCTGACATTGCCGTCCTGGTCGTCGACTTGAACGAGGGTTTCAAGCCGCAGACGCTGGAGAGCCTGAA